>VEPD01000030.1 GCA_012027035.1 Ruminiclostridium sp.
CCCGCTATTATCTTCAATTTTGATTTCGGTCAAATGCCTATATCAATTTAGTAATCCTATCTATACCAGAACCGCAATTGTCGCCTGCTCCGGAGAAGATGCGAGTAGTCTTCCATCAAGCTTCAGATAGGTGCCGGATTGCATAAGGGCACGTAAAGGTATGCCACATTTGTTCAGTGTAATACAAAAGAGTCGGGCATCCGTTTCTATGCAAAAGAGTTTCGCATCCGTTTTCACACCATTTTGCCTTATACCATCATTTATGCCATCCATACTGAGACCTATCAAATCCACCTCATGGTTCCGGTCCACCCGCACTCCTGTCCAGTTTTCTCTTACAATTTTTTCAATCTTCGGAATATTTCCATTCTCGCCAAAAGGATAGAGTATGGTAAGAAAATTCTGTCGGTTTGTATTATATACAGGCATAATCTCTATATATTCGCCAATTTCCAGCTCCTTTTGTTTATCTTCCGTGCTTTTCATTATTGTATAATCTTCATGATAAGTTTTATATCCCTGTTGGATTGTAATTTGATAATCTGACGGTTCTATCACCTTCACCAGCAGGTTGGCTTTCGCCTTCTTAATAAAACAACCTTCGGGGCTCTGCGTCATTTCCCCATCATAGTGGAGCAGCCATTTAAAGGGTTTATCATTTTGCTTTTCCAGCCAATCGGCCACAACATAATATTCCCCATCGACAAACAACACACCCCGTAAGAACTTGCTCAACCGCCCCTCGTAAGGAGCCGAGGCGTCTCCGAGCACAAAGCTTAAGCCAGGCACACCAGCTTCCTCCTCAAGTTTTCCCTCCAGACGTTTGATTTGACCTTCATCGCCAACCAGTACAGTATTATGCGCGCGCGTCGTATGATAATATTCATTTTGTTCGGGCATTTCATACCCACAGCAGCCTGAATCAATAAGCAGTAGTTCATCCCTGGTGTAGAGTACAAAGGATCCGGCGTCAGCGTGAGCATGACCCGCTGTGGCGCCGCACTTTAAAACCATCATGCTGTTTTCATGACCCCAACCGTTTCGCATCACAGCCCACCCCATATTACGCAACCAGGCAGCCCGGGTTATATTGTCTGAATTTCTTTTTTCCCTCAGATATTCTAAATCCTCCTTGCCGAAAAACAACCTCGGATGCTCCTGCGGCGTCCATTCTCTTGTATCCATAAATAAATCTCCTCCCATAATTTTGCCCTTGACCGCCATCCGGAGGCATTCATACCATATCACCACTTGTTATTATCGTCCGCAACCGGAAGAACTGCACTACGTCAATCAAAAGTGTAGTCCCTGTTATAAAACCGGCTTTCTCCAATGCAAGATAAACAACTGCCGCCCCAATCTCATCAAGATGTGCAAAACGTTTCATCTCCATTACCAATCTGTTACAGAGCCATCTTCCGAATCATATGCCTGCGGATTTATCCAGTCATCCGCCGTTATTTTATCTGCCAGTGCTTCTTCATCAAGCTCTATGCCCAGTCCTGGGCCCTTGGGAAGTTCAATGTACCCATTCTCCACAACAAACGGATTCTTTAAATAACCGGCTCCCAGGGAGCCCTGCTCCTGTGCCAAGAAATTCGGTATGGAAGCATCCAACTGCAGGCATGAGGCTAATGCGATCGGTCCCAGCGGACAATGCGGCGCTATTCCGGCATAGTAGCTCTCAGCCATCCCGGCAATCAGGCGGCACTCAAAAATCCCTCCCGCATGGGACAAATCCGGTTGAAGGATTGAAACCGCTCTTTTCTCCAGTAACTCACGGAACCCCCACTTCGTGAATATCCGCTCACCAGCTGCAATAGGGATATGCGTCTTACGGGCCAGATCCGCCAGAACATCAACATTCTGACACTGCACAGGCTCCTCAACAAACATGGGCTGGTATGGCTCCAGCGCCTTAATCAAAAGGGCTGCGGTTTGCGGGCTGATGGCTCCGTGAAAGTCAATGGCAATGTTAATTTCCTAGCCTACGGCTTCACGCATGGCGGCAAAAATGTTTACGACTTGCTCGACAAAAGCCGGTGACTCTATAATTCGTGCCGGTCGTTGGAAATATACTCCTGTTTTTATTGCTGTATAACCTTTCTGCACACAAGCCGCAGCACTTTTCGCCGCCTCTTCAGGCGTATACCCGCCAGCGCCGCCATAGACCCTGATCCTGTCCCGCAGCGGTCCGCCTAAAAGCTTGTAAACAGGCAGTCCTGACGCTTTTCCCGTAAGATCCCATAACGCCTGCTCCACACCGGAAAGGGCGCTGGTCAGGATGGGTCCTCCGCGATAGAAAGCATGCCTGTACATCGCCTGCCAATGATGTACGACCCGGGTCGGGTCTTTTCCTGCCAGATACGGTTCAAGCTCTGCAACCGCCTGAGCGCACGTCTTTGCGCGCCCCTCGACGATCGCTTCCCCCAGACCGGTCAGTCCTTCATCGGTATGTATCCTGAGAAACAGGGAACGAACCGATTTCACGAGAAATGTCTCCAGCTTTGTTATTTTCATCAATAAAATCCTCCTTTTTTCTCTTGCCGCCAAACATGGTAAAAAATGCAGTAAAGGCGTCCAACCGCCCAAAAAGGTATGCAATACCTATCATTATGGCAAATCCTGCAAGTACACGGTTGAAGCTGCCCAGCATACTAATCTCGCTTTCACCGCCATGCCTGACAGCAATCTGCAGCATTGAGATCAACATTAGAACAAAATAGCCTTCAAAACAGGAAAAAAGTAAGAATATTGCATACATTAATGAATGCGTCTTATTCAGCATTAAAAGTCTTATACCCTGACTGTCAAGTACATAAGCCGCAACTGCGATTCCTGCACAGATTAAGAGCCCTGTGATATTGTGAATCAGTTTTGATGTTTTTAATGAGGTTACAGAAAGATGTGTAATACCTGAATCGGGTTCTATATCAGAGTTTGACATTATAATTAACTCCTTTGTTTTATGTGGAATTCTTTTTAGCAATCCTCCACCCGATCATTTAAATATTTATAATTATATAAAATACGCTCTTAATAAAATATACACATATTCCAGAATATCATTGAACTCTTTCCCTAAAAACAGCAACTACAAGGTAAGGCGTCCTGCGCCGGCTGGTCTTCTGGACAGTTCCATATGCCGCGCTTCCGTAAGCCCCGTAAAAGCCTCCATCATCGCGCGTGTTTTCCACTGAATGTTATCCATGCCGTTCACGATACATTCCTCCTCACAGTAACGGTTCAATCATACCGTCTTCAGGAACATGTCACCTGCAGTTCAATGCCAGGCTTCAAATCAAAAAACAATACCAGATGGAACTCGCCTTCCATATTCTTAGCTATAACAAATTCTTTCGCACTGGTTTTAATATTGGATATGTTATTGCAGAATCTCTCCGGCAAACCCCACAGAATAACCGCATAATCAGAGAACACTGCATCAGTCAGCATCTTTAGTCTAATTGTCGCAATTCCATCATTTGAAGATTGTTGCTTTACAACCTGTACATCAGGTGTTTCCGTGTGGATAACCGAACTGCCTTCCGGACCCCGCTCCTGTTTCGTATAATCAAACCACCAGACAGGATTGGGACATTCGCGCTCGAACCGGATAGAACACCTTTGATCTTCCACAACAACATACTCGCAGGATAATGGATCTTTATAATACACATTTTTCTTCCTGTAATCCATAATGCTTGATATGCGTGTCAGCCATGGCAGCCTTTCCCTTGTTGCAATGATCTTTTTATTGTACCATTCATTCAGCCACCAGCTATCATACATAATATGGTCGGTTCTACTCAAATATATTGTCCTCGGCGTTACCGCAAAATGCCTGAGATAATAGTCTGCGATATCTATGGACCTGGCAAAAACAAGTTTATGTTCCCTGGTTAATTCAAAAGCCATAAATTTCTGGTATTTCTCAACAAATTGAAAATATGCTGCATATCGTTCGTGTTTATCCGCAGGCTGAAACATGGGTTCACCATCATATCCTTCGTTGAACAGCAGGTTGATTTCGCCCCTGTAGGAAGGAATGCCTCCGTAAACCGGGGCGATAAATGCAGGATGCCCGCTCATTTCAGCCATGTTTACCGCTTCTTTCATACCATCGCGCAGACATTTCCCAGTTGTTTCCCAACAGCCTTCAGACGCGCCATAATGCCATCCGACCGGCCCCAGGAAGTGAAATCCGGCAGAAAAATCCCATTGATGGGCAATGATCGATCCTTTGTTGCTCTGATCCGTTTTACGGCAATCTACAGGAGAAGAATAGTAAATAAACTCAGGCATGCCAAGCCACGAATTTCCATTCGCCGCACACAATCCGCAATGGTCGACAATGCCCAGCCGCATAAATGTTTCAGTATAACCCTTA
>VEPD01000437.1 GCA_012027035.1 Ruminiclostridium sp.
CCTATAAAATGAAAAGCTTTCTCAACGCTTCTCAGATTTCCAACCCCATAATCAATAATTGCAATCAAAACTATCTACTCCATTCATTTTTGAAGGACAGTGCTGTTCGCCCCAACTTGTTTATATTTCTGCAAGCAGTCATGAAACCCGGCCTGCACAATCAATGTATTCATGATGGGCGGGTATGAAAGCCCATCCTGAGTAACCATCCTATGCCAGCTTCCTGCCTGTCAATCTTTCATATGCTTCTATATATTTTGCTTCAGTACTCTTTATGACGGACTCGGGAAGCTTTGGCGGCGGCGGAGTTTTATCCCACGCAATTGACTCCAGGTACTCCCTTAGAAATTGCTTGTCAAAGCTCTTTTGAGGCCTGCCCGGCTGGTAGTCCTTCATATCCCAGAACCTTGACGAGTCGGGGGTGAACATTTCATCACCGACTATCAGTTCGCCATCCAGAATACCGAATTCAAACTTTGTATCCGCCAGAATGATACCTTTGCTTTCCGCATAATTGGCGGCCTTGTTATAAAGCGCAAGTGTCTTTTCTTTTAATTTTGACGCCAGTTCAAGACCGATTTTCTCTGCAAGGGTTTCGAAAGAAACACTGATATCATGGCCTTCCGATTCCTTTGTAGATGGTGTGAATATGGGCTCCGGCAGTTTCTGGCACTGCTTCATGCCTGCAGGCAGCTTTATTCCGCAGATGCTTCCGGTGGCATTGTATTCCTTCAGGCCCGAGCCTTCGAGATAACCTCTGACTATACATTCAGCGTTTACCATTTCGATTTTCCTGACTAGCATGGATCTGCCCTGAAGCTCTTCCTTAAAGCCAGACAATCCTTCCGGATATTGGCTTACATTGGTGGTAACCATATGGTTTCCAATGATATCGCTGGTGTAGTTGAACCAGAATTCGGAAATACTGTTCAGAACCTTTCCCTTATTGGGAATGAGGTCTGAGAATACTACATCGAATGCCGATATCCTGTCAGTCACAACTATCAGCAGCTTATCACCCAGGTCATATACATTTCTTACCTTTCCTTTTACAAAAAGCGGCTGCTTTATAAAATCAGTGTTGTTAATAAGCATATTACCCTCTCCCTTGCCTTTTCTATTCCTAAAAATCCCAATACAGAAATTCTTAATTTCGTGCTTATACTTTTTGACAATCTCTTTTCCAACCAGAACAGAACCGCTCCAGAAGAAAATCTCTCCGGCCACTGCCAGCGCTCCGATGATAAGAGCTTTAATCTCTGCTTTGAATCCCATAAACGGAATGGCTGCAATGATTGCCCATGCCAGAAATGAAATTATTATTAATATTATTCCGAGCTTTTTATTCAAAGTACTCCTTTTGTGGACATCACCCCTACAATCCGTCCATCCACCCTTGTAGCTTCATCCAACGCCCTTCCGAAAGCCTTAAAAATCGCTTCTACAATATGATGATTGTTGCAGCCGTAATATACTTTTATATGCAGATTCATTCCCGCATTGAAAGCTACTGCACGGAAGAATTCTTCAAAAAGCTCCGCTTCCATGTCTCCGGCCTTCTCACCGGCAAATACCGCGTCGAATACAAGAAACGGCCTTCCTCCCAGGTCGAGAGCAACCAGTGCAAGGGATTCATCCATCGGTACATGTATCGCGCCGTACCTTCTGATTGACTTTTTATCGCCAACAGCTTCCTTAATGGCCTGCCCCAATACAATTCCTATATCTTCAACAGTGTGATGAGCGTCAACATTCAGATCGCCGGCAGCATTGATTTCCAGATCAAACAAGCCATGCTTCGCAAATAGTATGAGCATATGATCCAAAAAGCCGATTCCGGTGTTTATATCGGAAATACCACTGCCATCTGCAGTGAACTTGAGTTTTATATCGGTTTCGTTGGTTTTCCTGGATATTTCAGAACTTCTTGTCATACGGCACCTCCCTAGGCTATCATTATAACAGATTTCGGGCATAAATTTCCATAGCTTTTTCTATGGGTTTGCATTTGTAAGTCAGTATGCCTGGACAATATCTTTAACCGTTGCCAGAAACACATCCATTTCTGTATTACTGCCCATGGTTATTCTCAGGTAGTTATCTATGCGCGGTTTGTTGAAATACCTGACAAGTATGCCCTTTTCCCTCAACAGGGCAAATATTGCAGCGGCCTTTACAAAAGGATGCGAGGTAAATATGAAATTGGCCTTCGAGTCAATTACATTAAAACCCATTGCCGCCATTTCTGCTGATACCCGTTCTCTTGTGCCCATTACTTTTTTGCGTGCCGCTTCGAAATATTCCACATCCCTGAATGCCTCAATTCCGGCAGCTATAGCCAGTCTGTCGATAGTATATGAATTGAAGGAGTTTTTTACGCTATTTATCGCTTTTATAAGATTGCTGTCGCCAAGCGCGAACCCGAGTCTCATTCCTGCCAGTGAACGGGATTTTGAGAAAGTATGGATGACCAGCAGGTTTGGATACTCTTCAATAAGCTTTACAGCGGATTCCCCGCCAAAATCTATATATGCTTCGTCAATTATAACAACTGACGCCGCATTATTATCGAGTATCCTTTTAACGGAAGCAAGAGGCATGTATTTTCCGGTAGGCGCATTTGGGTTTGCAATGATTACACCGCCGGGACTTTGGTAGAGTTCCTTTTCCGGTATTTCAAAATCTTCCGCCACATTGATAAGCTTATATTCAATATTGAACAACTGCGCATATACAGGATAAAAAGTGTATGTTATATCAGGGAAAAGGATTGCTTTACCGGGATCGAAAAATGCCATATACGAAAAAGCCAGAATTTCATCCGAACCGTTTCCGGCAAAAACCTGGTCCTTCCTCACTCCGTAATATTCGGCAGCTGCCGTCAGCAGCGTATCACAGGTGGGATCGGGATATAGCTTAAGGCTTTCATCGGTACAGTTCCTGATAGCCTCCAATACTCTTGGAGAAGGCCCATACGGGTTTTCATTGGTATTAAGTTTAATGTATTTTCTATCTTTAGGCTGTTCGCCGGGCACATAAGGGTCCAGGCGATTTGCCAGCTCGCTCCAGTATTTGTTCAAGCTTGATGCTCCTTTCCCTATTAAAAGAGGTATTACATATAATGGAAATAATGTGCTATTAATCTAATTATTAAAGAAGTAAGAAATATCATCATCATGAGCAGGTTCTCCACCAACTGATTCATACAATGCACAAGCTGCTTGATTTGATTTCTCTGTGAAAAGAAAAAATCGACATATACCTGATAGTTTACACAATGACTTAATGTTGTTTAGTATTTGCTTACCTATACCTTGTCGTTGAAATTCTGGAAGTACACCTACTTCATGAATATATAACATATTTCCTATATTATTTAGTCTATTTAGCTCATATCCATATGCAAAGCCGATGATTCTATTTTCTTCTACACATGCAAAAATCCAGTTCATAGGATTTGATAGAAATAAACGTACATTTTCTTCGCATACAAAATTCTTACGGAAGTCAGTATCCATTTGCAATACCAAATTCAAATCAGAAATACTCAACTTTCTAAAAACTCTATTCGCCATATCACACCTCTATAATTTAAATATAAGTAATCTTTAGTTCGTAATATTTAACTTATCTGCATTTCCCAAACTCTTCCGCAACCTACTCAAACCTTACTCTGATGGCATTGGCATGGCCGTCAAGGCCTTCCGACTCCGCAAACAGCATAATGTCGTCTTTTACTTTTTCGAGCGCTTTACCGGTATAGGAAATCACACTGGATTTCTTCATGAAATCGGCAACATTCAAAGGTGAAAAGAATCTGGCGGTTCCACCCGTGGGCAATACATGGTTGGGTCCCGCAAAATAATCTCCCAGCGGTTCGGACGAATAATTCCCCAGAAAAATCGCCCCTGCATTCCGTATATCTCCCAGACGGCTGAAAGGCTCTTCTATACATAATTCCAGGTGCTCCGGCGCAATTTCGTTCGCTATCCCGATGGCTTCATCGACACTATTGACCAATACTATAGCGCCATAATCTGCCAGAGATCTGTCCAATATTCCCTTTCGCGAAAGATATCCATATTGCCTGCTGCTCTCTTCTTTCACAGCATAAGCCAACTTCTCCGAGGTAGTTGAAAGAATCGCCGCAGACAGAACGTCATGCTCCGCCTGGGAAATCAAGTCGGCAGCTACATATTTGGGATTTGCCGATTCATCCGCTACAACCATGATCTCGCTTGGACCGGCAAACATGTCTATGTCGCAGAATCCATAAACCATTCTCTTTGCAGTTGCGACATAAATATTGCCGGGACCGGATATTTTATCCACTCTCGGAACTGTCGCCGTTCCGAAAGCCATTGCGGCTATGGCCTGGGCTCCGCCTATTTTATAAACTTCATCGACTCCCGCCTCCCTTGCAGCAGCCAGTACAGACCCATTCACTTTGCCATCCCTGCCGGGAGGCGTAGCCATAATTATCTTTTTCACTCCTGCAACCTTTGCCGGTATGGCATTCATAAGCACTGACGAAGACAGGACAGCCGTACCGCCGGGTACATAGATACCGACAACCTCCAACGGCCGGTAAAGCTGGCCTAGAATTACTCCATCAGCTTCCGTCGAGAACCAGGAGTTCTCCTTCTGTTTCATATGAAATGCTTCTATATTTCCCTTTGCCTTACGGATCACCTCCAGAAGCTTTATGTCAACTTTGCTGCAAGCTGCATCAAACTCAGCCTCTGTGACTTTTAGTCCGATACCTGAAAGGTCAACACCATCAAACCGCCTTGTATACTCATAGACAGCTGCATCGCCATCAGACCTTACATTCTGTATTATATCATTTACAGTTGAAAGTACATCGGTTCGATCCAACCGGCTTCTTCCTGCCAACTTTTTAAACAAATTATTTTCCTTGTTTTCCCTTATATCGATTATATCCATCATACTTTTCATTCCTTCCCACTATACTTAAGAAAAATTTCCTATTCTTCCGGCCTCAAGCTGCAGAAAAGCGCTTAATTGAGCCTGTAGAGGCCATTTTCAAAATTTAGGCAGGCTACTTTCGCCTTTCCTGGCTTCCAGCTGCTTTTTCAGCCCTTCGATCACCCAGTTCACCTTATCGCTTTTCATTTTGATGCTAACCCTGTTCACTACCATTCTGGCACTTATCCCGGCAATGACGTCCAAAACCACCAGTCCGTTTTCCTTTAATGTCCTGCCGCTTTCCACAAGATCCACAATAAGCTCCGAGAGTCCTACGAGGGGCGCCAGCTCGACTGACCCGTTCAGCTTGATCACTTCTATTGACTCCCGCCTTTTATGCTCAAAATACTCCCTTGCAATTTTAGGGTATTTGGTGGCAACCCTTTTATTATTAAGCTGATCCAGCTTCCCCTGAAGCTCGGCGGGTCCGGCCAGCACCATTTTGCATGCCCCAAACCCCAGATTAAGCACTTCATATAAATGCCTGTCTTCCTCCAGCAGAGTATCCTTTCCCGCTATACCTAAATCAGCTGCGCCATATTCTATATATGTAGGCACATCTGCAGGCTTGACAAGAAAGAACTTAACACCGTTTTTTTCATCTGTAAAAATCAATTTTCTTGATGGGTTCTTATATTCCGAACAGTCTACGCCCATGTTTTCCAGCATTTCTATGGACAAATCCGCAAGTCTTCCTTTTGAAAGAGCTATAGTAAGATAATTCAAATCCGACACCCCTTTACAAGTTCGCTGATACCCGTTTTATTAACTGCTCCGGTAGCGATATCATGTATCTCAATGGTTTCCTCATCCGAAACATTTATTACTCCGCCGATGTTTTTGCCTGCCGCATATTTTTTGACAGCATCCACACCACCAGTTGATAAATCTAATTCAATGATAAGCCCTTGCCGCCTTAGTTCACCGCAAAGGTTCAAGGCCGTCTTCCTTCCTTTCTGGGAATAGCATACAATGCTGTCGATACACGGTTTCGCGATATCTGCTTTTTGTCTTTGCAGGGCCGTCATTATCATACTGACTCCAAGGGAAAAGCCCGTAGCCGGGCATTGCCTGCCGAATTCCTCAACAAGCCTGTCATACCTGCCGCCCGTGAGTATCGGAAAGCCTATTCCGTATGTAAACCCCCTGAAAATTATACCGGTATCATAGTTTAGCCCTTTCAGCATTCCCAGATCGACCGAGACGTATTTGCTTAAGCCGTAATCATCAAGTATATTCAATACCTGACGGATGTTTTCCAGCGCGTCAAGTGAACGTTTATTCAATGCAAGCGCTTCCACCCTGTCGATAACGTCCGCTGATCCGAAAAGTGCCGGAAGGTCAATAATAAGCTTTTTCAGATCCGCACCCATTTCACATTTGCCGAGCAGCTCTTCTACACCCACATAATCCTTGCGGTCGATCATTACTTTCAGCAGGTCGGTTTCTTCATCTGACAGCTTTGTTTCATCCATAAGGCCATTGAAAAATTCCACCTGGCCTATGTCCAGCTTGAAGTTATCCAAGCCTGCCGCTTTAAGCGCGTTGATGGCAATGGCAATTACTTCGGCGTCGGCTTCGGAAGTGCCTGCGCCAAGTACTTCCACTCCGGCCTGGGTAAACTCACTCTGCTTTCCGCCGCCGTAGTCATTATACCTGAAGACATTGCCTATATAGGAAAAACGCATGGGGTAAGGCATTTCCCTGTACTTGGTGGCGCTGATCCGGGCAACCGGAACAGTAATATCAGGCCTTAATACAAGTATCCTTCCCTGTTGATCAAAAAATTTAAACATAGTCTCCTGTGGTATCAGCCCGGTTCCCGAGGAAAAAACGTCGTAAAACTCTATTGTCGGCGTCTCCACCTCAAAGTATCCATAGCTTCTGTAGAGTCCTCTCAATTTGTCTTCAATATTTCTTTTCAGCGCACACTCATCAAAAAGTATATCCTGAACTCCTTCGGGAGTATGTATTTTCCATTTGGACAATTAAAACACCTCACTTTAATGCTTTACCGTGATAAACCGATAAATTGATGAATTGTTTTTTATTATAAGTTAATAAAAAAGATTTGTCAATACTTTTAAAATTATTGTATAATGCTAAATATATTATACACCGATACTGCTGGAAAACCAGCGAATCATCCTTATGGGAATGCCTTCAAATACGGTTTTCGCTGTAGAGAGAAAAAGGAGCCATTATGAAATTCAAAGCTGTGCTATTCGATCTGGACGGAACACTGCTGGATACCATTGATGATCTTTCGGATTCAGCCAATGCGGTACTGGCGGCATCCGGTTTCCCAACCCATAAAACCGAAGCCTACAAGTATTTTGTCGGAGATGGCGTACGGGAACTTATTGCAAGGGCATTGCCGGAAAGCCACCGTGATAAAGTAACAATAGAAAGCAGTCTGGCCGCAATGCGTCTGGAATACAGAATGAGGTGGGCCGATAAAACCAGACCTTATAAAGGTATTCCACAGCTTCTTGATGCACTCGTTGAAAATAATATTAAAATGGCTATACTTTCCAACAAGGCAGATGAATTCACCCAACTGATAGTGAAGAAGCTTCTCCCTGGCTGGAAGTTTGAAGCGGTGTTCGGAGAAAGCCCCGCCATACCGAAAAAGCCGGACCCTGCCGGCGCCTTTAAAATATCAGATTTATTGGGTATACCTGCCGGTGAATTCCTTTACCTTGGAGACACCAATGTTGACATGAAGACCGCCGTCCTGGCCGGCATGTATCCGGTAGGCGCCCTGTGGGGTTTCAGGAAACCCGATGAACTTGTGGAAGGCGGTGCGCGCGTACTCATCCCTATACCGGAAGCATTGCTGGATTTGCTGTGAAACTATTTGTCACTCCGGTTCCGGAACCGAAAGCGTGTTATCAAGTGCTCTTTTTCCACAACAGCTTCCATTCCAACTCTTGCATATACCGCAGGAAATCCCCCGGAACGAGGATCTCTCTGCTCCTGATGAGGATTTAGGGCTAAAAAGCTTACAAGATTGAGCGGCAGACGCCATATCGTCATCGCCAAATTCATAAAATGGCATTTTATGCCTCCACTCATATATTATTTGATTTATTATTTGATGCATCCGGAAGTTTATACCTGAGTATATTTATTATTTTAAAACACATATTCCCTATCGTTTGATTTCATTAATATGGAAAAAATGTGAACTTTCATTGTTTTACTCTTATTTGAAAAAAATATAAGGAAGAAATTATTTCTTATCCACAGGAAAATAATAGTGCATTTTGGGAGCTTCTTTTACACCTCACATTACTATTTCAACAATTTAATGGTACATTTTGTAAAACCACAAGTCAAGTGGTCATAAATGAATTATGCCAAAACAACAGTGAAGTGACATAAGAAAATAATAACCTTATGTGACTACGTTTTTTACTGGGTTATATTACTCAAACTCCTTACTGTTACTGCCTTATAAGAAATTTGTCATTCATGGAACTATCAGGCTCCTGTGGCAATAGTGTTTATTCCCTCCCCTGCATGTGCTATAATATGTACATCAACCAGAAGAAAAGAGGTGCGGATACATGGTCGGACATCTTAACCCGATCGAAGAAGAAGCTATCACTAAGCTAAAAGCCTTATTGAACCAGAAGTTGGGGAATAATCTTAATAGTGTTCTTCTATACGGCTCCAAAGCGCGCGGTGACTACGATAACGACTCGGATATCGATATATTAGTGGTAGCCTATACTGTTACTCCCGAAGTGAAAGACATTATTAGGGATGTAGTACTGGACATACAGCTTGAATATAGTCTACCGGTTTCTGCCCATATCCGAAGCCTCGACTATTTCACAGTTCAGCAGAATAACAAGCTCAATCTTTTCATCCACAATATTGATAGAGAAGGAATACGAGTATGACGCCGAGGCAGGACAGGATTGACCTTGCAAGATACTATATAACGAAGGCCAGAGACAGGTACGAAGACGGTCTGGTATTGAAAAACATGGATAGATACGAAAGTGCAGCTAACAGGCTTTATTACGCCCTGTTTCATACTGCAAATGCAGTTCTTGCTCTCAAGGATGCGGCAAGCAACAGACATCGCGGCGTTAAAACCTTGTTTGATATGCACTTCATTAAAACCGGCCTCTTGGATAAAAAGTACAGCAAGCTATATAATATCGTACTGGAAGTCCGTGAAGATAGCGATTACGAAGAATTCTACATCATCGACAAGGCAGAAGTCGACAGTAATTTCGTCCAGGTCAAGGGATTCATTGATTATGCCGATACATTTATTGCTGATGTAGCATCTGGCCGCATAAAGCTTGGTGACTGAACTTGAGCCATTGATCCGGTATATCTGCTCGTGAGAACAAATGAGGGTGGGAATTATTTTCTCTTACCTTTCTATAGCAATCAGTTACAAAATAATAACATCAAGGACTTTTTTCATCAAGTCCGAGAGTCTCCTTTGCATTTTTTTAATATCTTTATTGAATCAATATTGTCGATTAAACAGTCTGCCTTTATAACCTTTACAGTATCTATTTTTGAAGCCCAATTAAATAATGAACTTGCCGCCCTTGCTGCAGTTGCCGCAACTGTTACACGATTTTCCGTCAAGCTGTCCGCACTCGTAATCGCTGCCGCCGACGGCGATGTCCTCAAAATCAGAACATATACATTGGGGTAAGGCAGTTAATGAAAGTTGTTCCCACGAAACTGCAGAACGTAATGTTAAATGTAAGAGAATTTTTCATTTGTCGCAATCTCCTTTGATTATTTGCGCCGCTTCGCGCAGCAGTTTCAATACCACCCTGTCGTTGCCGAATACTATTGCGAAAAGGCGTTTTAATTCGGTTTGGGTTTCTTTTTTCAACAATAATTCATCGGCGTTTGGCGGTAAAGCATAACCCGTTTCTGTACCGATGCCGAGCTGCGCCCATATTTTCCAACAGGTTCCATGCGTGGCGTCAAGCTCGCTATCGAATACATACTGTCTTATCATACCAAAAATTTTTTCTCTTGCGTCTTTGTTATCGCAAAAATTATGAAGGTTGGAGTCGGCGGCATGGAAGCGCCCCTCGATGGGGAAACCGACTATGCTGAGTAGCCATTGAGCCGTTTCCCATGAGTTTTCGGGGGCAACTTCATCCAATCGTGCCATGAGGTCGTTTTCAAGGCGGCTGTGAGCGGGGTGTTCCAACGTATGTATTATACGAGCAAGTATATCGAGATAAGTCACGGTTTTTTCGGCGCGTCCCGTGATGATAACTGCATCCTGGAAATGCGTAAACCAGTCCGGCAGGATGAATAATCCGTCGTCAGTGTAACCTCGCGCGGCGACAATAGCGCGCGTGGGGCGCATCGTGTGGTCGAAATGCTTATGTGAATCCAGCCCGTATAACACACCGCCATCATGGTAACCCGTCACAATGTGCCAGTCCGGGCCGGAGCCGAGTTTCATGAGAATGGGAATCCCCGCGTCCACAGAAGCTCTGACCGCCGCAAGAACATCATCTTTGGCCGTTCCTTTTATCAGGCGCTTCCACGTAAGCCCGGCGTATCCGAAAATATAATCAAAAAACTCGTCCGGCCATCGCCAGCCTTTATACCATCCCGGCATTGTTTGGTATTCGGAATCTTCCTCTGGCCATACCCAGCCAAGGGATACGCCGGTGAATGATTGATAATCGTGATAAAGACGATTACGGTGCTTTTGCAGCGTGGTCCTGTTGCAGCCGCCGCAGTCCATACAATAGGATTGCTTGGGATCGCAGAAATAAGGCATATCTTCGGTAAAGCCGAGTGCCGGGACCAATGCCGACGCCAGCGCGCCGAAGAAAGGACTTGATTCGGCTCCGTCGGGAAATGGGATTATGTTGGGGATTTGATTCATATTATTTTATCCCCTTCAGATTTTCATTTAACACCCGCACCGCTTCATCCATAACCTCTGCGCACTCGCGAATTTTCTCTGCGATTTTTTTACGCTTGTCCTTGTCTTGTAAGACTTCCAGCGTGACATTGAAGCCGCCGCCGAGAGCTTCTAAATCCTCACCGTTTTGGTTGTTCCACATATCGGCAGTCTTTTGATACAATCGGCTTATATCCTCCAAAAAGCCCATATCCGGATTTAGTTCCCGAGCCCGCTTTAAAAATTCATGGCAGCAGCTTCCGTTGGTGGCAAGGCCGCAGACGTATGACGTGTACAGTGCCCAGTGATCAAAAGCTTCAGGGTTCACATCGTCAAACTTATCGTTTTCAATGTCATTTGCCCATGCACGGAACGCCTCTGCGCCAAAGCAATAATATTTCGTTCTTGTGGTGAGGAGTTTGGGCAAATCGCAAATGGCTTCGCGGTAGATTTTCGCAAGCTCACGGCTCTCCTTTTTCTCGCCCACGAAAATCCAGCCGCCGCACTCCGTTTCGCCCGCAATTGCTTGTTCCAGTGGCATACGCTCCGGCCCGTTGTTGTTACCAGTAATGTAGAGTAGGATTTTCCCGTAGTCCTCATACCCGATAAAAACGCCCACAGGCGGCCCGCCATGTCCCCACGAAATCACAGGTACACCCTTGTCAATGTAGGCAATCAAGGTTTGCAGATACATCTGGGTGTTTTTGCGCAACTCCTTTTCCGTTACATAGGTAGCAGCATACCCGCATTTTTTAAACATTTCCTTAACAAATCGGGTGACACCCTCGCGAAGATACGTTTCCGAGCCTTCGCTGAATTTATATCCCGTCACGCCTTCGCCGCGAAAATGGTCAAAGGGGTAATACTGCGCGAACACATCACCAGTCAGCCCCGCGAAGAATTGATAGTCATAATCCTTCTCGCCTAGACACTCCATCACATATTTCGCGCAGCCGTTGAACCAGTAGTTCTCGCCGTACTCATCGGTGATAAGACGGTGGATGATGGAAATGATGTTGTTGCTCTGTTTGATGACCATAGTAAGTTCTCCTTGCTTGATGATATTTTTCTTCGTCCCGGCAAGCTGCGAAACACGGATAGACTTGAAATATTTCATTCCCTGTCCATTTGAGCCGATGACAATGGGTTTAGCTTCCTCCCGGCTCAAATCCAACGTCATGTATGGGAAATTTGTGCCGCAGTAGCGCACTTCGCCATTAATGATGACGGAGAGGTGTTTATCGCCAACAATCCATATCACGCGGTTGTACCCACCTGCTTTGATTTTGCCGCGTCCCGGAAAGTTGTAAAAATCCCGAAAAACCGGCTGGCGAAAGCTCAGGGATTCTTCCTTCCTTGGCGCCGAAACCCATGCGTCCATAGTGGCGTAATTCCCCATATTTACGCCGAATCCCATCTGCCCCAAGTGACCGCCGGCAAAATACCCTGTGTCCTCTCCGTGGTAGAATATAAGGCTACCCTCACTGTCGCCATAGCCGAACCGCTCGTCGTTGCCCTCCAGACGAAATTCGATGTCCACGCGGAAAGGCAACTTGATCGCCACGTTTGTATTCAACACCCGTGTGCTAATCCAGCCGGTGTATTCCACTTCACCATTATCCAAAACTTGGTAGTGCGGGTTGTTTATTGGTGTAAGCTTATCCAACGGTACATCGACCATCCACAACACTGGGTTTTGCGCCTCGATTTCTTTTATGTTGATGGCATCCGGCGCGATTTCCTTCGGTCTCTCAAACAGTGCGGGGTCTGCCAACCGCTTTTTCACTGGCACAAGCAGCAAAACCAACTCCCGCTGGTCGTCTGGGGAAATTAAGTTTTCCAGCATTGCCGCATGGCGCAGGCTACCGTCACCAGCATAATCAATTTGATAATATTTATTTTCATCGAAACCCTTGATGAGAGAACGGAACCGTTCGCCCAAGTCCTCGTCCAGATAAACATTCGCTGCCGCAAACAGCCCGCCGCTGAATAGGTAGTCCAGATATTCGCTGTTGTTTATGAAATCATCCGGGACACGCCTAATCTCAACATCGCCCATGTCGGTCTGAAATTCGAACCGCTCATGATGCCCCTGTTTACCTGGCGCAATGCCGCCTGCCTGCACAAAGCGAGAGAACCCTTGCGTATCGGTGGTTTGTTGATTCGCTTTAAGATACGAGGATATAACGCGCATGGACGGCAGGTCAACAATGATGATATCAAGCGGCTTATCAAGCTTTTCGCTTAACGCTGCCAACTCCTCAAATGTTACCGGCTTTCGATGCGCGTCACCCGGAACATTATTTAACAATTTCAGATGTCTGTCCATTTCTTCGTATAAAAGCGGCAAAGCAGAAATTCTTTTGATGCCATTCTTAATCATAGTCTGTAAAAACTCGTTCGTAATGCGCTTCATCTCTGAAAGCGCGTTTATTTCGCCATCGATAGCATCAATCCGGTCAACGAATGTCTGTACAACAACGCTCATATCTTCGCTTTCATAAATACGGATGATGTCCTTGATAGGAATCTGCATTTTACGTAGAACGATAATTTGCTTTAACCGCTCAACATTCTCCTCGTCATAAAAACGGTATTTTTCGTACTGTGAGCGCACACTTTGAATCAGACCGGCCTGTTCATAATAACGCAAACTGCGCGAGGTTAGCCCGAATTGATTCGTAAGGTCGGTGATTTTGATCAGGTTCATTGGACACCTCCTTCGGTTTCATTACCAGTTTACCACTTGACCGTGCGTCAATGTCAATAAATTATTTTGATACCTCTGAAATGCATTTCATTGCATAATCTTGCGATGGTTTTTTGTGTGAGATGTAGGCCTTAAATTGAATATACGGTGTATGAAGGTTTTTCCCAGCTTCATACAACTCTTTTACTATTGGATTTTTCTTTTGTCGCCTTATATCGGGAAACATGTGAGGCTATAGGCAATTCAGAAATCGCATCCCTCAAATGATACGGACAAACCGGATTTTTGCATGGTCACAGGCCTGTTCCATAGGGATGCACCATGTCATACTGATATGTAAAAAATCTTTCACC
>VEPD01000458.1 GCA_012027035.1 Ruminiclostridium sp.
GCCGGGAAGAAACGTGCTGCTGATGGTGGTGGTTGTAACCCTGTTTTTCAGCGGAGGCCTTATTCCGTCCTATCTTCTCATAGCCGCGCTGGGTATGAAAGACAGCTGGTGGGCTCTCATTGTACCTTACCTGATAAGCCCCTGGTATATGCTCATTTTAAGGAAATTCTTCGGAGAGGTCCCCGTATCTTTGCTTGAATCGGCAAAAATTGAAGGCGCATCGGAGGTAACTGTACTATCAAGGATTATTCTTCCGCTGTCGCTGCCTTCCATCGCGGTCATCGGGCTTTTTTATGCCGTATACCACTGGAATGCCTGGTTTCCGGCAGCCATATATATTGATACCAGGGAAAAGTACCCCCTGCAGCTTGCACTGCGGACGATAGTTCAGACCTTAAACTTGGAGGAATTATCAAAAAGGGGATATGATGTGTCCAAAATATACGTATCCGAGGCAAATGTAAAGGCGGCTGCCATAATAATAACGGTTGCCCCGATTTTATGCGTATATCCTTTTTTACAAAAACACTTCGTAAAAGGCATGTTCCTTGGTTCTATAAAAGGATAGTGAATTTTAAAGACAATGGCGGCGAGGTAGACAGGATGGTATTCAGAAAAAGTCTGTTCTAATATTCTATTCGCAGATTCTGATATACTATAAGCCAATGATGGGAATTAGAGTATGACTTATGAAAGAGATGGTATAGTAATGGACTTGAATGAAAAATATTATTATCCTGGACAGGAAAAGACGATTTTATTTTTTGACGACTGGCTGATCCAGGAATACCGGGGTCTTGAAAGGGTATGGTTTACGGCGGAGCCCTGGCCAGGATATATTCCTGCACAGGATCCGCTTTTACAGTCTTCATATAATGGGCCTGCTGTAACACTGAATGCTGAAACAGGAGAATGGAGGATGTGGGCATCGGGGTACATTGATATTTCCCGGGGAGATGAGGGGGGCGGTTCATACCTGTACAGCTCACGGGACGGGCTGGAATGGAAACCCTGTTTTCAGGATCCGCCGGTGGATAAAAAAGCCTCGGATCGTGCATCCCATTTGGTTTTCAGCGGGGAATACGCCGGAGGAGGCCCACCTTTTTATGATGAGCGTGAAACTGACCCTGAGAAACGCTATAAACTGGCTTACAGCGATCATTCCTCAAATCCTGTGGCACAGCGCACGTGCAGGGTGGCAACGTCACCGGACGGCATACGCTGGAGCATTGACCGTGAGGCTGTATGGAATGAGCAGCATTGCGACGGGGG
This sequence comes from Ruminiclostridium sp., assembly GCA_012027035.1. Lineage (GTDB taxonomy): Bacteria > Bacillota > Clostridia > Acetivibrionales > DTU013 > MnB-11. Next base: position 1,273 of record VEPD01000458.1, read on the forward strand.
AGGGAATATCCAGTATAACCCTTATACGGGAAAATACCAGTTTTTTAACAGGCCTATCCTGGGAGACAGGCGGGTAGCGATTTATCAGACAAAGGATTGGAAGGCCTTTGACAAGCCTTTAGTCGTCTTGCACCCGGATCCATTGGACCCGCCGATGATAGAATTCTATTGTATGCCCAATTTCTTTTATGAAGGCTATTATATCGGATTTCTAGTTGCCATGTACGGCTCACATCATGATACCACCATAGCACCGCGGTTCAGTGGAAAGGTGGAAACGGAGCTTACATATAGCCTCAACGGCATTTGCTGGAACAGGACGTCAAGACGGCCGATTGTACCGGGAAGAAGCTGGGGAGGTACATGGGGGATAGACAATTTCAGTTCTGTTTACGCTACCGGTATGGTTTTGGATAAAGAGGGATGGATACGCATTTATGCAACTTCGTGTGTAGGAGAGCACAATGACGGAAAGAAATTCGACCCCACAAAAGCTGCATATTTGAATATTTTCAGATTGCGCAGAGACGGCTTTTGCGCACTGGAGACAAGTACTGATATGGGGCATCTTACGATGCGCCCTCTCATTTCGCATGGCGGGAAAATCCTTATAAATGCTGTAACTGCACAGTTCGGAAAAATCCGTGCTGAACTGCGTATGGTTCCCGACAACAAACCGATTCCCGGGTTTGAGCTGGAAAATTCAGTTCCAGTCAGTGGAGATGGGCATTTTCTGAAACTTAGATGGAAAGAAAAAGACAGCATTGATTGTATCCGCGGCTTACCGTTCCGTATATATCTGGAACTTGATCAAGCCCGTATATACGCCATAAGGGTAGATGCAACCTATCTTTTTGGTTTTGTTCCCGAAACCGATCTGAACGGCAGCTATATCCCGAATCAGCTACCTGGGCTCAAACCGGGACAGGAGCGTATATACGCGGGAATAGACAATTCGGAGGATGACGAAGGCTGACAACGCAATACATTTCTATATTAAAAAGGAGGATACTTTACAATGGATAATCTCAAAATTTTGGTTGTAGGCGGGCATCCCGCCGATGTATTCGGCCATTGCGGGGGTACGAGGGCACATCATGCACGCCGTGGAGACCAAATTACTACGCTTGCTCTGACGCATGGACTGCGTAATCAATTAATTTTAAATAGTATATAGAGAGGTATGGGAGTAATTATGAAGTATAAACTTGATATAAGCTATCCGTTTGAAAAGATGGAGAAGAGCAAAAAAAGATTGGACCTTTTTCCATATTTCAAATACTATGACAGGGTTCCGGTAAACTTCTGCACCGCGCCCAGATTTTATACACGTGCATTGGGAATAGACTATTCCGATATTTTCCGTGACGTAGAAACACAATATGAATATTTGCTGCAATTTGCCAAATTCCATATAGAAAATATTCCAAGTGATTTTTGTACAGGATCTATCATCCAGGTACATCCTTTTTTTGACAATGTTGTTGCTTCCTCTGCTTTTGTTGCGGAAGTGGCCTGGCCTAAAAATGAAACGCTTCATTCTATACCTACCATGAAAGACATAAGTGAAATTGAAGCTTTTAAAATACCTGAGCCGGATGCCGCGTTGGTGGGCAGGACTATTGAATGGTGGCATAAGATGAAGGAACTGGCCGAAGAGACAGAAGTTACGTTCAACGGACAAAAGGGGAAAGTTGAGGTATCGACCCTGAATCTCATAGGTCTCGGACCACATATGATAGCAGTTGACCTGGCAGGCACCGATTTTTATTGGTGGATGGTTGAATACCCTGATGAATGTCATCAATTACTTGACAAGATCACAAAAGGATTGATACTGATAGAGGAGAACGGGAGAAAAATAGATCCAAGGCCGAGAGGCGGATTATGGATTGCAGAGGATTCATCACAAATTATGTCCGAGCGGTTGTTTAAAGAGTTTACAATACCCTACACAAAGGCACTGTATGAAAAATTTCCGGTGGATATCCCCGACAGCAGGGCAATGCACATGTGCGGAAACAGCGCCCATTTGCACAGGTCATTGGTGGAGGACTTGCAAATTACCAGCTTTAGCCTTTTTGGCTGTTTGGTGCCTCCGAAAGTTGCAGCAAGGAATCTTGGCGGGAAAGTACGGCTTATGGGCAATATTGATCCAATAGTTATAAAAGACGGCTCAAAAGAGGAAGTTAAAAAGCTTTGCATGGAAGCGCTGGAGGAAATAGCGCCATGCGGTGGCTTTATGCTTAGCGACGGCGCTAATGTTTGTCCCGAAACGCCGCTGGAGAACCTGGCTGTTTTTGTAGAGGCATGCGAAGAATATTCAAAGATGCATCCGGAATTATTCGTACAAGAATAGAACTGTGTATGATTTCAACTCAATGGTATTTGCAAGAAAATATGGTGAATTCGTTACCAATCAACTATAATGTAGGTTCTGGCTTTTCTTGTTTATAACACTGTTTGTAAGAGCTTTCCTGAATTTCGAGGGAGTTATTCCCTCAAGCTTTTTGAAGGTATAGATAAAATTGCTGGAAGTATCAAAGCCTACTGTTTCGGAGATTTCTTCCACAGAGATCACTGTGCTTTTTAATAGCGTCTTTGCGGTATTGATCCTGTACTTTATGATATATTCGTATGGATTGTAGCCTGTGATAGCTTTAAAAAGCCTTGAAAAGTGGTATTTGCTGTAACAGGCTATCCGAACCAGGTCATTGATTCCGATGTCGGATGCATAATTCTTTTCTATGAAATCAATTACTGCTTTTATCTTTGAATTTGCATCATTACTGGAGACTGTGCCGGAGTTACCGTTCAGGAATACATAAGTAAGAATGCCTGTGATAATATTCGATGCCTTTATTTCTATGTTTATATCCCTGGACAAAACCATTTCGATCAGGTTGTCGATGCCGTTTGGAATGAATGTATCACTGCCGAAATCCATTACAGGACCGTATTTTTCATAAATCATGCTGTACAGGCTTTCGGCATTGAAACCATCGAAATGTATCCATTTGTAATGCCAGCCCAGTTCGGCGTCGGAGGACATGATATGGTACTCCATGCAATTTATAAACATAAGTTGTCCTTTTACTATATCGTAGTTCTTGTTTCTTAAGTATAAATGTCCTTTGCCTCCAAGGGTAAATACCAGGTGGAAGCTTTTATATTCCTTTCTTTCGTAGAAAAGTCTGTTGCCCTTGAAGTAGTGATGTCCGACGTGCTGGATGTATAGCAGGAAAGTCTTTGCCGCGGTGCTTACCGTATGGTTCAGGAACAATTCAAATCCTGGTTGGACTTCTGCGGGGTTGTATTTCGATATCATTATGCATCATACTCCAAATCGCACTTTATCGATATTTTATAGCAATATTATATAATGTAATCACCCGGAAGATCAAGTAAAATATATTATGTAAGGATCAAATATATAATTGCTTTCTATGAAAAATAATGCAATCCGGCTGAGAGGAAAATTAGTACGGAGTACAAAACAGGCAGAGAAGGAATAATGATTTATGTGTAAGAAGAGGGGGTCTTTGACAGTTGACTTTTTTCCGACAACACTTAGAGCCTTATAATCAGTGTATTCGCGTGTCAAATTTTACTTATCAAAAAGGGAGTAATGTTTAATGATTTTTCTTTGAGTTTGTCTTAAATTTTAAATCATAACTGTCGATATAGAAAATAGTCTCAAATACAGTGTTACCAAGGATTATCAAAAACATTACTCACTTCTTACAAACATCAATAAGCTATAAAATACACTATCCATAAGGGTTCCAAGGCTTTTTCCATTCATCAGGTGTCAAAGATGGGATTATGTAAGGGTCAAATATATAATTGCTTTCTATGAAAAATAATACAATCCGGCAGAGAGGAAAATTAGTACGGAGTACAAAACAGGCAGAGAAGGAATAATGATTTATGTGTAAGAATGCTTTTTGCAAAGTTATAGACCAAATGGAGATGGAGACAGTACTCAATATCGGCAACCGACGTGAATTATTCGTTGATCATGTCCTTATCGACCGGTTGGAAAATACACATCTGACATTACATAAACCGATATCGGCTGGTACTGCGATTGTAATGGACCGGCCGTGGGAAGAAATTCAATATCCAATCACCGTCATATGGCACTGTAACCGTTATATCATGTACTATGGCACTACAAGAAGGGGGGATGACGATTATGTAATGTGTGTCGCTATCAGCGATGACAGCGTCACTTGGAGCAAGCCGGTGCTCAGTTTGGTCGAGCGCTCCGGACATCGGGATACGAACGTAACTGTCAATAAAGCCGGTAAACCATTTTATGGTATCACATGGTACGACACCCGGCCCGGTATTCCGGAGAATGAGCGGATTAAGGCCGTGACAACCCATGTGCTCAGCGGAGAGAAGCATACGGCGCGTCGAGACCCAAATACCCCGAAGTGCATTGTGTTATGGGCCTCAGCAGACGGGTTTACTTTTCGAAAAGTCGTTCCACAACCGGAGTTTGTCAGCAGCCTTAATAATTCTTTCGATGGCGGTATTTCTATGTTCTGGAGTGAAGCCGAACAAGCTTACGTGTTTTACTATCGGTTTTGGGACACTGATTCGAAGGGAGGTGTTATACCGGGTGCAGAGGATAAGTTTGGAAGAGGATATAGAAGTGTAGCCCGGACGACATCGAAGGATATGTTGAAATGGACCGACCCTGTGCCTATGACCTTTGATACGCCACGAGAGCAGTTTTACACGAACCAAACAGAACCCTACTTCCGTGCCCCGCATATTTATGTAGCGCCTGCTGCCCGCTTCATGGAGGGTCGCCGTGCGTTATCGGATGCTCAAGTGAAAGCCGCCGGTTTAAAACGAGATCCATTTTTTGAGCGCGATCTGGAGTGGTTATTGCACGATTGCTCCGACGGCGTATTGTTGACCAGCCGCGCGGGGGCGACGAAGTACGACCGTACCTTTATGGAGGCGTTCGTCCGGCCGGGGATAGGGGCGGGAAACTGGGTTTCAAGGACAAACTATCCATTTACCGGTATCCTTCCCTGTGGGGTGGATCATATGATGTTTTTCGTAAACCGCCATTATACGCTGGAGTCTTGGTATGTGGAACGTCTATTGCTGCGGCTTGATGGCTTCGCATCGGTCACAGCCCCTTGGGCTGGCGGAGAAATGGTAACAAAGCCATTTATATTCTCAGGTCAGGAACTGGAAATCAATTATCGCACCAGCGCCGCAGGTTCTATACGTGTGGAAATTCAGGATAGTGACGGTACGCCTGTTCAGGGCTATGCCCTTGATGATTGTCCTGAAATCATTGGAGATGAGATTGAACGGACCGTCATATGGAAGCAAGGCCCAGGTGTGCACCAACTGTCAGGGCGGCCGGTACGCCTGCGTTTCACCATGAAGGACGCCGATCTCTTTGCGTTGCAGTTCCGAACTGGTTCATTAAGTGAGGTTGAGTAAGGAGGTGGTAACTCTTTGTATTAACCAAAGGGGGATGAGGATATGGAATAATTGTCGTTTTTATAAATTGAAATTGGTATAAGATTTTATGTAAAGTTTTAGTTATAGGTTAATAGTAAAATATTAAATGGAGGTAAAATTTTATGAAGAAAATCAAAATGCTTGTTTTATTAATTACTATTGTTGCTTTGATGTCTACTGCTGCATGTTCTGGTAAATCCAATACCGGCACAACATCGACTACATCTGCCGGAACTACTGCAATAGCCTCTACGTCTGCCGCACCTCAAGAGGAATATGTTATCAAGGTGCTATTTGAGGGTGGGAAAACTGTTGATAGAAGCGATCTTCAAGAAGCCGGAAAAGTAATTAAAGAAAAGTTTAATATTATATTCGAATGGGTACCATTCGCCGGCAATTATATTGAGTATTCAAATACACTGCTGGCATCGGGAGAATATCCGGAATTAATGATAATAAGGGGTAATGATCAAGTCAAAAATTTCATTAAGGCGGGTGCTCTTCTTCCATTGGATGACTATTTGAAGGGGTCGAAATATTTTACTGAAACATATAAGGTTTTGATTCCATTTTGGAGAATGATTGCACCTGATAATAAACTATATAAATGGGAGACAAATGTATTGAGAACTGTTGGGGTCCCTACTGAAGTCGCTGTGCGGAGCGATTTGTTGGAGGAACAGGGATGGCCTCTTTTGCGTTCAACTAAAGATTATATTGATTTTTTAAAGGTGGCTAAAGAAAAACATCCGACCGTAGATGGCAAACCATCGTTCGGGATGGTTTTTCCCGGAGCAGATATTGCAGGCATTTGGTTTCCAAGAATTGTAGCTTTTACAGGAGATACTTATTTTCAAGTCAATAATGATCATAATATTGTATATAATTTAAAAACGCAACAATATGAGAACTATTTGAATCAAAGTATTAAAGAATCTCTTAAATTTTTCAATGATCTTCATCAGGCAGGTATTTTGGATGACGAATGCTTTACCGACACTTATGAAATTTTGACACAAAAACTGAAAACCGGTCAAGCATTTAGTTATATTAATTCACGTTATGGAGGCGTTGACAATAAAGCTCTTATAGACAGTGGACATCCTGAAATGCAGTATATTAGCATGCCGATTCAATTAGCATCCCAGGTTGAGAAGAATGAAAAGGCTTTGACAGTCACATCAATTTTTAGTGCATATGAATCGGTTGTCATGACCAAAAATGCAAAGTATCCCGAGCGGATATTTCAGGTTTTAGACTGGGCAGCTTCGGATGAGGGTCAGTTGCTTATTCAATCAGGTGTTGAAGGAGTTGACTATCTTAGAGATGAAAACGGAATAAGATATCGGACGGAAGAAATGTGGACAAATTGGCAAAATCCAGAATATGTTCTTAAAATTGGTACTTGGCAGTTTAAGACACTTATAGGAAGAATTGCCACATCGCCTGTGGATGGGCAAGCTTATGGTATTAAAAAAGTTACGAATACTGACAGAATCAAGGAAGCGCTAAATAAATATGGATGGACGGAAACCAGTGGATGGTTCAATGATAAAAACAGTTTTGTCTATGCAGCGCTGTTTGATAGCATGATTTCTATAGATCCCGCAAGTGAAACAGGAAGGCTTGGCATACAAATAAAAGAGTTAATAAATAATGAACAAACAGGATTAATTCGCGCTAGCAGTAATGATGAATTTGAACGTCTCTGGACAAAATTAATGAATGATTACAACAAATTGAATCCAAAGAGTTTTACAGATGCATATAATGCTGAATTGGTTAAGGTCAAAAGCGCAATTGACAAAATAAAATAAGATACCTATGTACTTCAAGCATGGGCATTGAAGATAGCTATGATGTAGCTACTAATGCCCATGCTTGCGGTTATATTGTTATCCGTAAGACAGGGAGAGAAATTATGATTAAAACTAGGCAAAATATTGCTCTTACAAAGAATAGCAGCTGGACAAATTCATTATATAAGCATCGTTTTTTATACTTGATGGTATTTCCTGCTGTAATAGCAACAATCATTTTCTCATATATACCGTTATTCGGGTGGATTATTGCTTTTAAAAATTATCGGATTGGTCTAAGTATATGGAAGGCCCCATGGACAGGATTTTACCAATTCAAGAGATTTTTTATACAAGGCGATGATCTTGTCAATCTTCTCCGAAATACCTTAATCACGAATATATCTTCGCTAGTATTTAGCTTGGTGTTTGCCTGCGCTTTTGCTATCTTATTAAGCGAACTCCGTTATAAAAAATTAGGAAAAATTGTCCAGACGGTTTCTTTTTTTCCGTTTTTCATTTCATGGGTGACTATATATACTATTTTACATGCTTTGTTTGCTGTAACTTCAGGAGCAGTTAGTATGGCATTAGTAGATGTGGGATTGTTAAAAAAAGGGATTAATTTTCTGGGAGATGAGCGTTTTTCATGGGTCTTAGCTGTTGTAGTACAGGTATGGAAATCTTTGGGTTGTAATTCTGTTATTTTTCTTGCGTCAATTTCTGGTATTCCTTTGGAGCAATATGAAGCAGCGGAAATTGATGGGGCTGGTAGATGTGGGAAAATATACTATGTTACACTACCTAACTTGATGCCGACCCTTATTGTTTTGATGATTATGAATATTGGCTGGATACTCAGTTCCAATCTTGATTTGTTTTATCTGTTAACGAATCCAACTAATAGACGGACAATGGAAGTTCTAGATATGTATATTTATAGATATGGATTACAATTAAATGATTTTTCATATGCGACAGCTATAGATATTATAAAAACTGTTGTCGGCCTTATACTTGTAACATCAGCAAATGCACTGTCACGAATGTACACAGGGAAATCGATTTTATAGCAGTAAGAAAAATATAACAGGAGGAAAAATATGGTAGGAAAAAGATCGGTAAATGATTTGTTTTTTGATATTTCAGACCTTTTATTAATGATTTTTACTTTTATTATCATGGCGTATCCATTTATTTATATATTAAGTTATTCATTGAGCGATCCTTTAAAGATTACGACCGGCTTAGTTTTATATCCGGAAGGCTTCTCTTTGGACGCTTATAAGGCAGCACTAGGTAGTCCTTCTATTTTCCATGCTATTTTTATATCTATACTCAGAACAACCATAGGTCCCATATTCATGATTTTAGTTACAGCGATGGCCGGATATTGTATAACAAGGGAAGATATGAAAGGAGTCAGGATTTTTCGCAAGTATTTTGTATATACAATGTATATTTCAGCAGGACTGATACCTACTTTTCTTGTGATAAAGGCACTGGGTCTGGTCGGAAGTTTTTGGATATATATACTGCCGTCATCAGTTTCTGTTTTTAATATGGTGTTAATCAAATCATTCATTGAAAGTATACCCAAATCCTTGGAGGAATCGGCGATGATGGATGGAGCTAATGATTTTTATTTGTTTTGGAGGATCATATTTCCTATTTGTACTCCTGTAATTGCTGCTGTTACCTTATTTGGTGCCGTGGGTCAATGGAATGCATTTATGGATACACAGATTTATAATACGATGCATCCGGAGCTTTTTACATTGCAGTACGTGCTCTATCTAGCTTTAACTACCCCTCCTATGGATATAGGGGAAGAAATGCGGATCTTTATTACACCCAAAGCATTTAGAATGGCTATGACGGTATTGACAATACTTCCCATTCTTGCTATTTATCCGGTTTTACAAAAATATTTTGTCGGAGGAATTATGATAGGCGCAGTTAAAGGCTAAGTGCGATACGAGGTCGCGTTTAGATAAAAGAGTAATTGTTCGACTACATGTAGCCGAACAAGAAATACCGTAGTCTAGGGGCTTTCAGCCCCTAACCACGAGTTTTACACAGGAGGATAATCTAAATGGATAGTCTCAAAATTTTGGTTGTAGGCGGGCATCCCGCCGATGTATTCGATCATTGCGGAGGTACATTGGCACATCATGTACGCCGTGGAGACCAAATTACTACACTTGCTCTGACGCATGGACTGCGTGTTCATGATATTGTCGTATCGGAGGAGATGCGTTTCCAAAAAGAGAAGCCTGATCCGGAAAGGCTGGAAGCGATTATACAAGAACGGACAAAGGTTAAATATGGGGAGGTGATAGAGGCTTGCGGAATTTTAGGCATACAGGATGTACGCTTCCTTCACTATGATGACAGTACTTTACTGGTAACCAGTGAGCTTATTGGTGCTGTTGCCAGAATAATACGCAGTGTCAAGCCAGATATAGTAGTGACTCATTATCCGCTTGAGAACGCCGGAGTAGAGTCGCACCATGGCAATACGGGAAAAATTGTATTGCATGCCATACAGTATGCCGGGGCTGTGGATTTTCAAGATTCGAATCACAGCCACCGTGTACCCCAGGTCTTTTTCATGTCCCCTCTGGAGGCGACATTTAAGCCAACGTCACTTTCGGGATCAACCAATGTTTTCTGTGATTATTATGTAGATATTACAGATATTGTAGAGCAAAAGGTGAAAGCTCTGGATGCAATGAAAAGCCAGCAATATGAAGGTGATTTTTCCCGAAAGTCCGTTGAAATCGGAAGCGGAAAGGATGGACACTTTATGACGGTATCTTATGCAGAAGGATTTGTCAGGTATTATCC
>VEPD01000114.1 GCA_012027035.1 Ruminiclostridium sp.
GCAGCAGTGTCCTTTATGATTTTAGCCTTGGGATGAAATACTTCTATAATCGTATCTACCAGAACCTCCATTGCAGTGTTGAAAAGCTCACAGATCAACACCATCACAATGGTAAGACCAACAAGAAGCAATTCAGTCCGTGTAAGGTCGTAGAACAGGCTGAGAAGCAAAATTAGCGAAGCGGCGGTAATATGAATCTTCATATTGCGTTCTGCTTTAATGGAGTAGATTATACCGTTTATTGCGTTGTTGAAGCTTTCTATCAGGTTTCTGTTTTTCATTCTATGGCAAGTCCCAGTACATCCAAGACTTCCTCCTGCTTTTCCAGCATTTTCTCTTCCTGTTCCTCACTCATATGATCATAGCCCAGAAGGTGGAAGACACCGTGTGTAGCAAGAAATGCTACTTCCCTGGTAAAGGAGTGCCCATACTCTTCCGCCTGTTTTTCCGCCCTTTCCAATGAAATCACTATATCGCCCAGCAAAAGAAGGTTTTCTTCCCGGTCAATATCGCCTTCCGCTGATAAAATAGTTCCCTCCTTCATTTCAGCTATTGGAAATGAAAGTACGTCGGTAGCCGAATCAATATTTCTGAATTCCCTATTGATCTCTTTAATCCTCACATCATCCACAAGAGTAATACCAACTTCACAACCGATGCTTATATCCGACAGCTTAATGCTCTCAATAACTGCCTTTTCAAGCAGCTTTACCAATTCTTCATCAACGCGCAGCTTGTCTTGCAGATTTTCTAAAACCACTTCATATAAAGGATTGCCGGTACTTTCAAAAGTTCTCATAATACATTTTTTCCTTCTCCGGTGATGCGCCGATATTAGTGTTCTCCTGTATTTGCTTCGGCAATTCTATAATACAGCCCGGCTCTTCCATTTTAGTATCCTCAATCATAGCAGAGTTTTTAATTTTTATCTCCGGATACTCCTCACGTGCATGGAAGAATCCGCCAAAAACCCTGAGAAATGCCCGAGCGACCATGTCCAGATCCCTCAATGTCAATTCACACAAATCAAGCTGCCCATCGTCCAACTTATCCTTGATTATTTTTCTGATCAAGCCTTCTATCTTGCCTTCGGTCTTGTCCACCATTGATCTTACGGCAGCCTCGACAGAGTCTGCAAGCATCACGACTGCAGCCTCCTTGCTTGACGGCCTCGGGCCCTGGTACCTGAAATCCTCTTGTTTGACAGTTTCAGCTTTATCTCCTTTTTTAGCCTTATAATAGAAGTATGCAACAAGGGTGGTCCCATGATGCTGATTTACTATGTCCTTGATTGCCAGCGGTATTTTATATTTCTCCGCTGTTTCAACGCCATCTCCGGTATGGGATGTTATAACCAGAGTGCTGAGGTTTGGCGTCATTCTGTCATGGGGATTGTCAGTCAGTTGGTTTTCTTTGAAAAAGTTCGGCCTCTTTAATTTGCCGACGTCATGATAATATGCTCCGACCCTCGCAAGGAGCGCATTTCCTTCTATCGCTTCAGTAGCGACCTCGGCCAGATTTCCTACCATAAGGCTGTGGTGATAGGTTCCCGGCGCTTCCATCAGGAGCCTTTTTATCAGGGGCTGGTTGGGATTGGCCAATTCCAGCAGTTTCAACGGTGTGATTATATTGAAGGTACTTTCAAAGAATGGAAGTATACCAATTGTGAATATTGTGGACAATACACCGTTCAGCGCCACCATTCCGCTGTCATTGGCAATGTTTGCAAGAGTGTTCTTGTTCAATAATCCCAGACATACAATCACCAGCACATTCATTCCTGCCACTAAAAGGCCGGAAGCGGAAAGCTTGCTCCTCTGGTTGGCTTTGGATACAATAAATGCAGAAAAGGTACCGCTGATTACGGTAATGTAAACCAAACCCAACTCTCCCTTGGTTATGAGGGAGATGCATACAGTCAATAAAAAATTCACAAGTATGGCCAGTCTCAGGTCCAGTAATATGGAAATCAGCATGGGCGCAATGAATACCGGTATCAATAAGGGTGTATAAATATACAAAATCCTGGATGTTATCAAAGTCATAAGTATGATGACACACATAAGTATGAGATCATTTCTGTTTTGCAGGATTTTTTTGCAGAAGTGGTTCATATAAAGCACCAGAATCAAGACAAGCATCATGACCATTAAAAGTATGCCAACGGCAAAGTTATAGTCAAATCTTCCGGACTCAATAAGGTTCAGCTCTTTAAGGACTTCAAGCTTATCTCTTGTGACCATGTCGCCATAGCTCAATATCCTCGTTCCCTCTGAAATTATTTGCTTATTTTCCAATGCCGATTCGTGTGCTTCCTTCTTTTTTTCATTTGTCAATTCAATATCTACCGTACTGTTTGGCTGCAGCACTGCTTTAACAAACAGGCTGCCGATATTTCTCATTTCCTGGCTGATTTCACTTTCCTGATAGCTGTTTTGCACTTCATTTACCTTTATAGCAAGATTGGCGTCGGTTATTTCTTCCTTCATAATCTCGCCGACGGCATCTTTTGTAATTTTTTCAAACTTCAATAGGTCATCATCCGACATTTTTACAATTAGATATTTGATTTGTTCACCCGATAAGGGCGCCTTGAATTGCAGAAGATTCTCTTCAAGCCTTTCGGCGCCTATTGCCTGCTCCAATTCCAGCTTTTTGCCGTAATCTTTGTCATCAGCCGTGATCTTTTGATCCTTCAGGCTTTTCTCCACGCTCTTTCGAGCTTCTTCAACTGTTGAAAAAAAGTCGTCGGTCAGCTTAAGTATGTCAATGGCTACATTATCAAGCCTTATCATCACAGAGGGAATGGATTTTGCGGCTTCATCAGCCATCTCTTCTGTCCTTAGCCGGTTTTCGATATCTCTGGGGGCGGTGATATCATAGGATGACTTTTCACCCAGTGCCAGCTTGTACTTTTTGGGAGCAGCTCCGTTTTCTATGATGGCAAAAGCAATAATCAAGGTTAATATCCCTATAAGACCTCTTTGAAAGGATTTGCTTTTTAAATAAGTTTTCAAATACCTTTGCGTATAATTTTTTTCTTTAACCTGCAAAAGCTTTACACCTCGCATTTTTGCTCGTCATATTTTTCATATGCCCTTATTATCCGCTGCACCAGCTCATGCCTCACAACGTCCTTCTCGGTGAGATAAATGAACTCTATACCCTTTATATCTTTCAGTATCTTGATTACTTCCTTCACACCGGACTTTTTATCTCCCGGAAGGTCTATCTGTGTAATATCGCCGGTAACTACAACTTTTGAACCGAAGCCTATCCGCGTAAGAAACATCTTCATCTGTTCAGGCGTTGTATTCTGGGCTTCATCCAGTATTATAAAAGAATCGTCCAGGGTACGTCCTCTCATGTAAGCCAGCGGAGCTATCTCAATCATTCCCTTTTCAAGATATTTCTGATATGCCTCTACGCCCATTATTTCATATAAGGAATCGTATAAAGGCCTCAGATATGGGTCGACCTTGTTTTGGAGGTCGCCCGGAAGAAAGCCCAGCTTTTCGCCTGCTTCAACAGCAGGGCGTGTCAGTATTATCCTGTTCACCTGCTTTTCCCTGAAGGCAGTTGCCGCCATAGCTACGGCAAGAAACGTCTTTCCGGTACCTGCGGGCCCGATGCCGAAGGTCACGGTATTGTTCTTTATTGCATTAACGTATGCTTTCTGACCGTGAGTTTTTGCTTTTACCTGCTTCCCTCTTGCTGTGAGACAAATACTGTCGCCAAGGTATTCTTTAACCTTGTCCAATTGATTTTCATTAGCCAGCTGAACAAGATAGCTGACGCTCTGTTTGGTGATGATATCGCCCTGGACTGCTACGAACATCAGCCTTTGAACAACAAGTAAAGCTTTTTCAACATCTTCAGATTTACCAGCAATCCTGATATCGTCATCTCTTGAAATTATATTGACGTCAAAGCCTTCTTCAATTACATTAATATTTTCATCAAAATTACCAAAAAGGTTTATCGCATGCTCCAACCTATCAAATTCGATAGTTTTTTCCATTATGTCGCCCAATCAATTTCCTCCGATCCCTTCCATTATGCCTATTTCCTCAATACACTCGACGGTAACTTGAACCTTCAGGCCTTCGAGTTCATCATCCTTATACTTTATATCGGTCTTTACCATTTCTGCGTTTTCAGGTATCTGTTCCTTTATAAGCTTTAATGCATTCTCTTCTGCATTTTTTCTGGCGTCTTCCTCACTTATTTTTACCGTCCGGTGCTGGACCTCCAAATATTTCATTTCTGTCAGTTCGAAAGGGAAGACCAGATCCTCGCCTATTGTCAGCTTTTTATTGTTTTCGACTATTTCGTAATATTGGTATTTATTATTTTTATGAAACAGATCAATATTTTTTGTAAATAATTTTATGGAATAATCCACATATTCCCTGCCGGTCGCTATCTTTTCAACAACCTCCTGCAGGACGGGATACTCCTCCTCGTACCATGTTCTGGCCTTGACAGTACCCATGGCGTGAACCAGTCTGAATTTATCCTTTTCATTTTTTATGGGTATCTTTCCTGAAATCAATATATCGCCCTTTTTGACTGTATCGCCAGGCGCTGCCGCCTCAATCCCTTCTTTCACAACAAACTGTTTAATTATGCCCTCTTTTGTTGCTACTATATTACAGGGCTCGTCTTTTGGCACCAATTCCGGGGGAATTATCCTTTCTCTGAGCTGTACTTTCACCTTCGTACCCCTTACATTGATACTGATCCATGAAAGTTTTTCCACATCCAGCATCAGGTCCGATACGATCTTCTTTGAATCGATACCATATTTCAACACTCCCGTCTTTATGCCGTGAGATGAAAGGACGCTCTCGACATATGCCGTTTCCAGTTCCTTATTCCCGGTTATTTCCACACTCCAGATAAAGGAGGTCATTAAGTATACCAAACCTACAAATATTATAGCGCCTGCAAAAAAAGCTTTCCTTCTACGGTATCTGCTGAAAAGAAAAGGCAGACCCTTTTTTCTCACTATCCTCACCCTGCATTTGGATTTTCTTGCGACCATCCTCAAAAGCTTGAACCCGTTGATAGTCACTTTCATGGTCATGATGCAGTTCTTGTGGCGTTTGATATCCCAAAGCAGGATCTGCCTGTGAGTGCAAATATTCATGAACTTTTCTAAAAAATAACCCTCGACTAATATAATAACATATCCCCGTATATAATTCCACAATCTAAGCAATAACAAGTATTTCACCCCTACTTCACGAACTCCAGCCCCAGTATCTCACCACATATGATTATATCCTCGGATGTGATTTCCCTTATGAACAGCCTGCTGCCGGTAATCCTGACAACGCCTATCCCGGTGTTTATCCTTATCCTGGCGTCATCATATTCAATAATGCTTTTGTAGTTCTCCAGCATCATATCCCCATTACCGATAATGGTCAGCTTTGGAATGTTCAGTACTATTTCCTTGGGAAGATCCAGAATCTCCGAAAACTTTTCCTTAAGACTTGCTTTCGGTTGTTTATCAGGTTCAAGAGTTTTTTTTCTTTTTTTTCCGCCTGCCATTATTACTCACTCCCCGCCTTCAGCAATTGAAGCAGATCCTCGGGGGCGCCAAACTCATATCCCTTTTCCAATGTCCCTTTGATTATTGAGTCTAGAGCTTCGGCATTGTCTCTGGAAACTGCATGCAGCAATAAAACCGCACCGTTATGAATATTGCGCATAACAATGTTGTAAGCATAATCCGCCCCTCTTTGCCTGTCTCTGTACCAATCGTCATATGCAAAGCTCCAAAAAAGGTTGCAGTAGCCCAGCTTGTTTGTCAAAGCCAGGGACCTTTCGCTGTATTCACCTTTTGGAGGTCTTAGAAATCTCATATTCTATCCGAATTTTTCATTAAATGCTCTTGCAAGGCCAAGTACTTCCTCCTCCAATTCTGAATCCGCAAGCTCCGGCAGACTTGGATGATGTATTGTATGATTACCGACTTCGTGTCCTTCTTCAACCATTCTTCTTACCAACTCCTGATGTTCTTTCAGGTATGGGCCGGTTATGAAAAAAACAGCCCTGACGCCGTTATCTCTCAATACATCCAGAATTTGAGGAGTAAAACCGTTTTCATAGCCTTCGTCAAAAGTCAGATATATCTTTTTTTCGCTTGAATCCCCAATCCAGCCTGCACCGTATTTGGAAAGCAGCCGCGGAGCGCCGGGGTCTGCTGCGGGAGTCTGATTTTCAGGCCGGCGTGAAATACCCCAGCGCAGGAGTTTATTGTTTAATACGCCGGCGGCGTCACTCCAGCCAAGAATCTCATCATTATTGATATTTGAATTGAGCAAATTGGGTGAATTAGGCAAATCGCTCTCAGATAACCTTCCGCTCACTTCCAAATGCAGATCCAGATCCCCATAGGAACTTGAATATACACCGCCAAGATCGCTCAGCAACGAATATCTTTCCTGATATTCCTCTGAGCATCCTGTAGAAGCAGAAAATAAAAATACCATTACAAGAATAAATATGAATATTTTTACAGCCATTTATAAAGGCCCTTTCAATGACTCCTTTATATTCATATTATCGGGTTTGGGAAAAAATACTACATTTTAGGAGCAATGTAACACAACTTTCCCATCTTGGTATTAGAGAAAAAGCGAGATTGCCGCGCTTCGCCCGCAATGACATTCAAATAAAAATTTGTCATACCGAGGAGCCTTGGCGACGTAGGAATCTATATGGTGAGAAAGTTGAGAATATAACCTATACTTAGTATTAGTTAACGGGCGTAAGCCGGTCGTATTTTATGGCTGTCCCGTCATCAATGAATTTGGGAATGATTATCTCATCTGATTGTTTTAAATCAACCTTCAGTTGTAAATCCTCGAGGGGTTCCAGGACGCCGCCCAAAAGCCTGAGGGAACGTTCAAGATTCGCCGGATCGGAAATAGCCTTTACAGTATATGGGGGCATAAGCTGATTTCCATTTACCATGATATAGCTGCCTGCAGCCCGTATTTCACTCATAGCGACTATTCTTTCCTCATTTACAGCTATGGCTTGCGCTCCTGAAGCTCTTAATTCATTTACGATGTTGAGAATATCTATATCCTCCACCTTGACATATTCGTTGTTGTCAAGCGTCACTATAAGACCTTTTCCCTTAACATCCACCAATCCCGCAAACATCCTGGCCTTTGCCAGATTGTCCTTGATCTGCTGTGCAGCCGCACTGTCGCCGGCTTGTACCGTCTCATAGGTCTGGTTTTCCTTTTCCAGCGCCTTAAGGCTGTCCTGTAATTCTGTTTTCTGCTTTTGCAGCTTTATCAGGTCGTCCTTCAATTCATCAAGCCTTTTATACTGTAAATCATTCATGCTCTGAATATAGTTTATGCTTTTATATTGCCAGGCCAGCATGATTCCCAATAATATACACACCATTGTTATTGCAATATTTCTTGCTATCACTTTCATTTTTTGATTTCCTCCATTCCGGAAATAAGTCTGCTTATATGGTCCATTCCACTAAACTTGTTTATCTTTAACTCTTTTGACTTCGTAATTTCTATCCGTATTTTATACTCCAGCATTTCAGCAACACGGGCTGAATTTACCACATTATTATATAATATTTCAGGATCACCGATAGCTTCAATAACATAAGGAACCGAATATCTGTTATTATTGACCATAATTGTTGGTCCGGCACATTCCTGCTCACTCATCGGCACAACCCGCTCGCCATTAATCGAGATCGCCTGGGCGCCGGATTTTTTAAGATCATTCACAATTATTTTTATATCCTGATCATGGATTATCAGCCAGTCCAGCGGCGTATCTTCCTGTCTGGCAGCGGCGTCATCAAGTTTTATGGTGATGCCGGGTCCCCTGACGTCGGTAAAACCGGCTTTGAGTTTTATTTTATCAAACTCGCCCGCTGATTCAACATCCATATTATTTTTTAAATATTCATTGATGAATTTATATTTTTTGGATATATTCCCGTCTACTTCCAGTCTGAGCTCTTCAATTATTTTTTTTTCAGCAGTAATCTGTTCCACAAGTTTGTCGGTATTTAAAGTATTTGAGGCAGTTATTTTCTTTGTATACAGAGTACTTTTAAACTGCAGGGCAATAACAATGCCAAATATCATAAAAATTAGAATAAAAATTATACTTCGTTCGTTTTTTTTCATTTTTTCTCCAATTTTGCAACTGTCAAAAAGTGCAAACGGCTTTAAACAAATTATGTTAATTCAATTCTAATGATTATTGCGTATTATTTCAAGAGAAATTATTAGCAACAGATCAGCTTCTGCTTATTTCCCTTATTTTCTTTGCATATATATTTGTTAGTTCATCGGCAAATTCTGCCGAGTAGCTTTCACTTATGACCCTGCACAAGGGCTGCTCCGCATCGGGCAGCACCAGCACCCAACCGTCATTCTGGTGTATTTTTACCCCCTCAAGGGTTTCTATGGATTCATTGCCGCTTTCCTGGATTATGCTTCTGATTACCTTTCCTTTAGCGTCCCACGGACATTCTACTTCCTGCCTGCTTATATGGAATTCGGGAATCATATCCACCAATTCCGACAATCTTAAATTATTTACAGCAATAAAATCAAGAATCTTAACCAGCCCGGCAACTGCATCAAAATGCATGGTGAATTGCTCAAGCATTTCTTCCTTTACTTCCCTGCCCATTATTTTTCCCATCAAATCCTGCTGGGAGGTCTTGGTGCGAATAACCCTTCCATTATTTTCACCTGCAAGCCTTTCTATAACGCTACTGGCAGAAATCGGCACAACTACCGTTCCTCCCTGGATGGTCCTAAAGAGAATTAGGGAAATAAGGGCAATAAATACATCTTCGGTAATTATCCTGCCTTTACTGTCAACCAGCATCATTTTTTCCGACGTATCTTCAATGGATACTCCCATGTCGAATTTACCCATTTTGATATGACTGGTAAAAAATTTGACATCGCTGGAAGTCATGCTTTGACGCATGGTTTTCGTATTTACTAGTCTTAAATTGTTAGCTTCAACTTCGCAGCCCAGCTCTTCAAGCAAATTTTTCATTATACCTGCAATAAAGGGGGACCGGCTGTTCAGGGCTATTTTATAATTCATTCTGCCTGATTTGACATTGTTTATAATACTTTTCAGATAGAAATCACTATATCCGGTTATTTCCTTTATTCCTTTGATGCATTCGCCTTCGCACCTGCTGAAATCCTCTCTTATAAACGCATTTTCAATTTTTCGCTCTGTTCCCCTGTCAATATTGCTTCCGTTTTTATCCAGAAAATCAATGTACAATCTGGCTGCGTCCTCTGTAGAAGTACTGATGTGTATTCCGCCGTTCATTTTATAGAAACGTATGGCAGATCTGGTGACAGGCAGCAGCATTTTACCGAAATCGTAAACGTCAATACCGGCAGACAGCAGTCCTGCAATAAACGAAATCCTTATCATCTGGGCGGTGGTTGTATCATCACAGCTTACACCTATCCTGCATTTTCCCTTGTTCACTGCTCCGTATGCCGCGCCAAGCTTGGAAGCATATTCAGGTGTAATATCCACATTGATTTCTCCTGCAATCCCTCTGTTTCCAAAAATGGTGCGGGTGAACTTGGAGCCCCAGACAAGATTGGAATTTACTTCTGTTCCCTGCTCAATCATCTTATTGGGCCAGATTTTGATGTTGGGTTTTATTATCGCATTTTCCCTGACAACCGTATCGTCTCCGATAACAGACTGTTCAAAAGTCGAAACCCCGTCCCTGAGATGTACCTTGTTACATATGACGCTACCCCGCAATTGAACATTTCTGGCAATTATGCAGTTTTTCCAGATAATGCTCCGTTTAATGCATGACCGCTCATCAATTATGTTATTTTCTCCTATAACCGAGAAACTGTGTATTGTTGAACCTTTTTTGATCTTTGAGTTTTTACCGATAATGCAGGGTGGGTTTAGAGTTGCGTCTTCGTCTATTTCAGCGCCATCTTCCACCCATATCCCTTCTTTTACCAATTTACCTGGAATGTTCAATTTGACAAGGCCGTTCATTATGTCAAAATGCGACTGCACATAAGCCTTCAGATCACCTATGTCACACCAGTAGTCCTCAGTAATGAATCCGAACATCGGACGCTTTTCCTTCATCAATATGGGAAACAAATCCTTACTAAAGTCAAACATTTCATTTTTATAGAAATATTTCAGCACCTCCGGATTCAATATATATATCCCTGTGTTTACAGTATCGCTAAACACTTCACCCCAACTTGGCTTCTCAAGGAATCTGGTGATTCTTCCCTCATCATCCGTTACCACCACTCCATATTCAAGGGGTATGTCCACCTTTTTCAGAACTATGGTCGCAATGGAATTTTTTCTTTGATGAAATCTAATTGCCTCTGTAATATCTATATCTGTTAAAGCATCTCCGCTGATCACGACGAAGGTATCATTCAGGAAATCCTCGGCGTTCTTTACGCTTCCGGCGGTTCCAAGGGGAGTTTGTTCTACGTAATATCTGATTTTCATTCCATACTCCGAGCCATCTCCGAAATATTCCCTGATTAAATCGGGCATGTATTGAAGTGTGACTGCTACTTCATTTAAATGATGTTTTTTCAAAAGTTCAATAATGTGTTCCATAACCGGTTTATTGCCAACAGGCACCATCGGCTTGGGTCTGTTGCAGGTAAGCGGCCTCAGCCTGGTACCCTCTCCGCCCGCCATGATAACAGCTTTCATTAATTTCATCCTTTCACCATTTTCATTTAAAATTTTTATGTTACTACTTTTTTATCCAAATACTTCAAATCAAAAAACAAACAATATCACATATGAAGAATTGGCTTCCGCGATATTATAAATTGGAAATCTTTTATACTATTACTACAGCGAAACAAGCTTTAATTTACAGCACTTATGCGCCTTCCAAAAATATCCAGACACTTAAACAAGCTATTTCCGGAAGGTTAATTAAATGTTTCGATGTCGTATTATAAAGTTTTTGTAAAAATCGAGAATTTAATTCATGAAGAGGATTAAAATGATTTTCAAGGTCAGGATATTTTTATAAGCACTGGTGAAAATATAACTTCCCATATAATTTTCTGAAAACGCATTCCATTGCGGCCGGCATTTTCAGAAAAATGGGAAGTTATATTTTCAGTGCTCCTAAGTATTTTTTTAATATGGAGTGTCAATAATATTAAAGGACTCGTCAGGTAAAAATTTTACCTGAAAAGTCTGATAAAGAAAGGAGGGGATTCGATGCCTAAAGCTATAAAATCAACTAAGGAAAATACGGATTATATCAGTAATGGTGTTTTAATAAACCCATCTATTCCCAGTGCAGGAGACAAGGTGAAAATAATATATGACGGTTTGCTGTCAAAAAGCGGTGCAACACATGTCTACGCCCGTATAGGGTACGGAAACCGTTGGGAGAATACTCAGGATGTGCCAATGATGAAAACAAGCACCGGTTTTGAAACAACCATACCTGTTATGAAAGCGGATACACTGAATGTCGCTTTTAAGGATTGCGCAAACCACTGGGATAATAATTCAGGAATGA
>VEPD01000488.1 GCA_012027035.1 Ruminiclostridium sp.
CGCTCGGCAGGAAATGCAGGTTAGAGATTTTAGAAAAACTATGCAAGAAATCCTATCGAAACATCGAGCTGTCAAAAAATCTGAATATTCGCAGAGAAAAAGTCTCAGAAGCGCTGTCAGACCTTGTTGCTTCCCGCCTCGTCATTTTATTTGAAAAGGGAGCCATTACTGACGAAAAACACCCAATGTATGTAGCATCTCCTTTTGGAACCGAAATACTGAATATCAGTGATAAGTTCGATTCAATTAACAAAAAATTTTCTGGAACAACCATGGATCTTGGGGATGGTATTGGATATATCTTAAAATACTATCTGGATGCAGATTTCAAAGTAAATCATTATGTGATCATTACCAGGGAAGGGCGCAGAATCAATATGGACATACAAGGGACGCCGTGTGAGAAGAAAAATTGTGAGATCACCTGCGAACCAGTGATCAAAAATATAGCAAAACGATTTGGAGATATTGACCTGTTTGAAAGAGTATCTCAGACCAATTGCAGTTTCAAAATAAAACTAATTCGTAGATAGCTACTCCAATTGTTTTTCATTCGTATTGAGAGTTTCCTGATCCAGACTCCACCTGATGTACCTGACCAGCATTTCAAGCCGCTCATTCTCTTCCTGATCCTTTAATTTTTCATCGTCCATCATAATGCAAATATACTTAAAAAGGGCATCAGGCATGCTCTTATCTTTAATATTCCGGGCTAATACTTTAACAGTTCTTGTAACTTCATCGCGGGTCAGGAAACCTTTTATTTCGATTTCGGTCAACTTATTCTTAATATTCTTCAATATTTCATCATCCATCATCATGGAGATATTCTCAAAAAGAGCAACAGGCATGTTATTACTTATAATATTCCGGGTTGATACTTCAATCATTCTAGAAACTTCATCGTTGGTCAGGAAACCTTTTCTTTCAAATTCAATCAACATATTTGCATAATATTCGAGATCAGAAATTATGCTCAATTTTTTATATTCATAGCTGCACTTTTGAAGATATGGGAACTCTAAATCGAGCCTGCGGTCAAAAAATTTGTTTGAGATTATTTTCATTCTATCATGTCCTACGATCTTTTCCCAGCCGTCGATCAATTCAGAATTCAAATTGTGTTTTATGTGATAGAAGTAAATATAAATAGTTACTGAGAAATTGTATGATTTTTATCTGTTAAATCTATAACAAAAAATATAAGTATCATGTCTCTTTCTAATATGTCATTAGACTAATTTTTAATTACAACCGGAGATAATAATGCGCCTATCTGATGAATTAGAAGCGATAAAGAAAGAGTATACAGAACAAAAAAAACATGCACAGAAGGCCCATGAAGCAGGAAATTATGATACTGCAATAAAAGAAGGGGTAGAGAATTTTGAGATATATATTAATAGCCTGATAACATCAACGAATGTAACCTGGGAGGATATTGCAGGTCTTGATAATGCCAGGAATACCATCAATGAGTCTAATTTAATTAGTATAATTGAAAATAAACCTGACGCAATAGAGCCATGTAACAGTATTCTACTTTTCGGACCTCCCGGAACCGGTAAGACTCTGATTGCTGCGGCAACTGCCGGCACTTTGAACGCCACTTTTTTCAATGTAAAAACAGGAAATTTATTATCCAAATATTATGGTGAATCTTCGAAGATCATATCTGCTTTATATAATGCCGCGCGGAAAAATGCCCCATCTATCATTTTCCTGGATGAATTCGATTCTATTGGAAGCATCCGTAATATTGAGAAATCTGAAGCTTCACGAAGAGTATTATCCACATTGCTTTCTGAAATGGATGGGTTACATAATAAAAAATCAAGCAAGAATGTTCTCACAATACCTGCGACCAATACTCCATGGGATCTTGATATTGCAGTGCTCAGCAGGTTCGAGATAAAAATTTACGTTCCTCTTCCGGATGAGCAGGCTGTCATGGATATGATTAAACTGAATATCCGGAAAAAAGGTGTTGACTTAGACGTTGATTTACAGAAGATAGCGCAAATTTGTGTCTTGAAATTATTCTCAGGGCGCGATGTAACAACTCTTTGCAAGGAAGCTATCAAGAACATGGTGCGAGAACTAAATGACTGGGTTAAAATCAGGAGCTTATCTCTTGAGGATATTAAGAAATACCAGCTTGAAATAAGGCCTCTTACTAAATCAGACTTTAGAAAATCATTTGCTAAGATAAAAGGCACAATAACAATAAGAGATGTAAAAAAATACGAAGATTGGGCGGAAAAAAATGGCTCAGATTTTTATGATGGATATGTTAAGGATGAACATAGCTGTGAAATTAACGAGCGTGAAATTTATAAGAAGGCGCTAAGCGAAAAAGTATCTGAGCGAAAAGAAGCAGCATATAAAATCCGGAGAAATTTCAAAGTTCTCACTGATAAAGAGAGGGCAACAAAAGCTCTTCTTGACTTTACAAAAGATGAAAATTGGGAAGTACGAAGGGAGGCGGCAAATACCATTAGTTCGGCCTTTAATCACCTCACTGATAGAGATCGCGCAACAAATGACCTGTTTGCCCTTATAAATGATGAAAACCGGAATGTACGAAGTGTTACAGCAGAAGCCATTGGTTCCGTCTTTAGGCACTTCACTGACAGAGACCGCGCAACAGATGACCTGCTTGGCCTTACAAAAGATAAAAAATGGGAGGCAATTGCCACAGGAAACATA
>VEPD01000481.1 GCA_012027035.1 Ruminiclostridium sp.
AATGGACCGGTCAATGATCTCCTCCGCTCTGGACACTTCCAGCAGGCGGTTGTCTATATTCCTGTCCACGCTCATCTGCAGGTCATCCATATTGAAATAACTGGCAGCCGGCATTTCTTTAATAGATACATCGATATCCCTTGGTACCGCAAGGTCGATAAAAACTCTTTGCCTGACGCACGTCAGGGATTTCTCCAGCATATCTCTTGTAATTGTATAATGCGGGCTTGCGGTCGAACTGATGACAATATCGCATACGTTAATAATACTATATCTATCATTGTATTCAACAGACTGTACGGAAGGTAAACCTTTCGACAGATCCTCAGCTGTCCCATGGGTCCTGTTTGTAACATAGATTTTACCGATCCCTTTTGATATCAGGTTTTTTAATGTCAGCTTTCCTATATTACCCGTTCCGATAACCAAAGCGCTTTTATTTTCAAGGATTCCACCGAAGAAATCAGTCAAAAGCTTCACAGACAGCGATGCTACGGAAAGCGAATTTTTTGAAAGTCCGGTATAGGTTTTTACCTTTTTTGCCGCCGTCACAGCTTCCCTGAAAAGCCCGTTTAAAATGCTCCCGCTTGTTCCTGCTTCCATCGCCGTCTCACAGGCCGACTTCACCTGTCCCAGTATCTGATCCTCGCCAAGCACCATTGAGTCCAATCCGCTGGCTACCTTGAAAAGATGCATTACAGCTTTTGCACTGCTATAAAAATAAAAGTATTTTTTGAACTCATATATATCAAGACCCTTGCTTTTACACAAAAGCATTTCAACGACTTCATTGTTGAAGCTGCTTGAATCGGAAAATATATAAACTTCAGTCCTGTTGCAGGTAGATAAAAGAATACATTCATCCACACTGTGAAGCTTTTTTATTTCCTTTAATACCACACCTTGCTCCGTTGCAGTAAAACTCAGCTTTTCCCGTATTTCCAGCGATGCTTTTCTATAATTCACACCTGATACAAATACATTCATGTGAAAAATCTTCCCCTTTTCTTTAAAAACAAGAATGATTCCAAAAAACAAAGGTAAAAACACCTGCTGTTATAAGCAGTATTTTAAGTCAAAATTATACCACTCCGTATCAACCCTGTCTATGTAATTCAATTTGGTTTCTTTTGGCTCTCAGGTTAGGTTCTTCGGGCTTTCAGGGTTTTGATCTTAAAAAATAACAGATTTTTTTGATTATGGATTTTTCATCCATATGATTACACATCCACCTGGGTAGCTTAGGATGGTGTAGAATGTTATAGAACGCTGGTATTACTCTTTATCGGGGATTTATCGGAAATTCTTTATCCGGTCTGTTTACATTATTCCGGGTTATACATCATATGGCAAATACCTTGAAAGTATTTTCCAGCAACCTGTTTACATCTTAATGAATTGTGCTATAATATTAATTAAGGGACTGCGACGTTTGTTGCTGTCAGGTTTTTATGAAGGACTTATTTGATTGAACGGTTTTTGTTAAACCGTTTTTTCTTTTGTCTGTCCGGTTGTGGTCGAAGCAGCCTGTCTGCAATTACTCTTGCAATAACAGCAACTCCTATCGGTATGAATATGTATTTCATACACCTGACAACGGCAAAACCGATAACGGTATACAAACCATTATCCATATCGACCACCTCCTTCCTTTGTGT
>VEPD01000357.1 GCA_012027035.1 Ruminiclostridium sp.
CGCGGATGACGCAGATGAGCACATATCCGTGAAAATCCGCCAATATTCAAAAGAAGGGCATGCAAAGCATGCCCTATACCGCGTAAACTGAGGTTTCGGATTATCCGCGTCATCTGCGTTGCGTGCCCCGAAGCGCAAGAAGGAAAGTATAACAAACAGAACATTTGGAGGAAAACAAAACACAATGTATGTTCAAAGGGTTAAACGCTCATGAGCTGGCGCTCATGCATGAAGCATGAAAAACTTTAATTACTTTTTCCATTGCTTATATGGTTGATATGGGCAGTGAAGGCTGTTGGATTTTTGGGACTTTGATCTCGTGGGTTAAACTAGCCATTATCATTTCTCGTATGCATGAATGCGTCTTAGAACGCGTATGGGAAAATGATCCCTTCGAGGATGACAATATCTGCCCATATCAGGAGCGAAATAAAATATGGAGAAACAAAAGAATATAGTTTGTGGTGCTGACATACACAAGAAGTTTATTATGGCTACGATCCTCTCCAGAGATGGTAATAAAATCATAGAGAGGTTTGGAATGACTCTCGATGAGATTTTGAGGTTTAAAAATTGGGTCATCAGTAACAATTGTGAATCAGTAGCCATTGAATCAACTGGTATATACTGGATTTCAATATACACGGTTTTGGAAGGAAATATTGAGGTAATTTTGGCAAATGCCTATAAGGTCAAGCATACACCCGGGAGGAAGACGGATAAGCGTGATTCCAAATGGCTTGCTGAACTTTGCCTCAATGGAATGATAGAACCATCAAGGATATTCCCAAAAGAAGATAGAGATCTGAGGGCATTGACACGTGCAAGGGAAAAATTGGTCAATAATTCTACCCAGATGAAGAACAGGATACATAAGGAACTTGAATCCGCTTGTATCAAGATATCTTCAGTTCTATCAGATATTTTCGGTGTATCTGGTATGAAAATTATAAATGGATTAATTGAAGGAAAAAACATTGATGAAATCTTAAAAATGATAACCTCAAAAAAAATTCTCAAAAAAGAGAAAGAACTTAGAGATGCATTAAAAAATAGCCTGGATCCAGCAAGAATTCTCATGATACGGACCTATCTTGAATTGATCGAGAAGATCGAAAGTGAAATCGAGGTACTGAATAATGAGATCATGTGCAGAATGCAGAGATTTAAAGAAGATTTGGAGATTGCTATGTCCATGACTGGTATGGGATTTGCATCAGCTTCAACAATCCTTGCTGAGATTGGAAATTATAAAGATTTTGAAACTGCTGAACATCTTGCATCATGGTGTGGTCTGACGCCAAAAGTTTCTCAATCCGCAGACAAACTTGTTACGGGTAATATAACAAAACAAGGTTCAAAGCATGTAAGACGTATGCTTGTTCAAGTTGCTCATGCCATATCCAGATCAAGAAATTCAAGACTAAAGATATTCTTTCTTCGTTTGCTTGCAAAGAAGGGAAAGAAAAAGGCAATTGTTGCATTGGCAAGAAAAGTTCTCTGCATATTGCATCATCTCCTTGTGAATCGGGAAAGATATCAAGACGATAAGATTTTAAAACCTAAAAAAGTCAAGCTGAATTGGGATTCCTCCCCTGTTCAAATGACTGAAGAGGATATGATAAATGTCCTTGTAGGTGCTGGCTACACCGTCCAAAAGATGAATGAAAGTATATACTGAATTTGGAGGTTTGAAAGATAAAATTTATTAAGAGTTAATGAAGGTACTTGATATTTTAACGATTGTAGCTTAGGCTATAGAATTTTACTCAATATTTTCTATCAAATGAGACTTCAAACTGGCTTTTAAATTCGGTTTGTATGGTTTTGAATTCCAGTTGTCAGGATGGAGTTATTCTCCAGGTTGAAGTAGCGAAGATATGTTTTTCATGGGAAAATCCCACTGCATGGGTCTGCTCCCGTGCAAAGAGAAAAGGTAGTGCGTTATTGCGAAATATCGTGCGGAGTACCTGAATATCGGCAGCCACAGCCCGAAACAATACGTGAACCAGAGGTGGCTTCAGTAAGATGCGACATACCAACGCAGGATGGA
>VEPD01000285.1 GCA_012027035.1 Ruminiclostridium sp.
ACCATAATTCAAATCCTCCAATACCTAATACTTTCCATATGTCCTGGCAACTTCAACCATTTTAAAGATGTTTTCATCAGGCGTATCCCTTCCGCACTGGTCACCTGTTGAAAGAATAAAGCCGCCGTTTTTTCCGGCGTCGTCAATAGCTTTTTTGCAGGCCTCCTCCACATCCTTAGTACTCCCCTGCAGCATGACATTTGAGGTATGCAGGTTTCCCATAAGGCATAGCCTGTCTCCAAACTTCACTTTTACTTCACCAAGGTCAACATCTCCCATCTGAGGCGGCTCCAGAGGATTTATCAAGTCTAGTTCGGTTTCATTATAGCAGGCTTCAACCACATATCTCTCTTTTCCACATGTGTGAAGCTGAGATATGACTCCTGCCTGCCGGCAAATTTTCGTTAATTCCTTAATGGTTGGAAGAACTGTTTCCCTCCACATTTCCGGGGATTGGAGGGTTATATCGCCGCTTCCGCCAATACCGACAAAATCAACCCCTGCATCTATAGCCATTTCGGTTTTTCTTAAAATACACCTGTGCTGCTGGCGTACTACATCCATAAATTCATCATGGTGGTCAAAGTACGCATACGTTGCCGCTTCAAGACTGCCCTGGAAGAAGGATATCATTGTAGCTATGCCGGGACTGCCTACATATTTGCCTATTACGCCCCTGTTACCCATTTCCTCCTTTTGTATGTTGAAAACTGATGCGTCATAACTGCAGATATCCGGATAAAAAAGCTTGTATTTCTCAAAGTCTTCAATAAAATTCTTAACTACTTTCTCCACTTTTGTCGGAGCGTCATATTCAGGATATACGACTGTCTCAGTCATATTTCCGGCAGTGGTTTTGTATATCAGTTTTTCAATATACCGGTCATTTTTCCGGAGCAGATATATCCTCTCTTTCAATACATTGTCTTTTGCTTTAAAATCAATCTGGCACTCATCATAGTATCCATCACAGTCAAAGTATTCAAATGCTTCAAAAAGCGCCTTCCACAATGGAGGATTGTTAAAAACATATATTTCCCAGAAAGGCCTTTTCTGAAGCCTGCAGGGAATCATATTGGAAATGTCGGGTGATGCAGGAACACAATCAGCTTTACCATGCCTCATTGTGATAAGCATTCTTTCTCTTGGCGTCATAAACATGAGACACTTCCCTCCTCAATAAAAACTCATCTCATATGCCGTATCCAGCATTGTAATAATATTATGCGGCGGCACATTGCCCATAATATTATGAACCTGATTGAATATAAAACCGGAGTTGACCTTGAAAATGTTTACCAACTCCCGGACATTGGATATAATATCCTTCTCTGAGCCCTTTTCCAATACATTCTGCGTATCACATCCCCCACCCCAGAAGACCATTTTATTGCCAAATTTTTTCTTTAATTCTGCCGGTTCCATATTAGAAGCTGAAATCTGGACAGGATTGATCATGTCTATTCCACACCTGATCAATGTGGGGATAAATGTGGCTATCGACCCGCAGGAATGCATTAATATTTTTAAATCACTGTTTTCATGAATAAATACGCAAAATTTCTCAACAAATGGTGCGCATAAGTCATCATATAATGCCGGATTTACAAAAGGTCCGTATTGTGTCCCCAGATCAGAAGCGATTGAAACTGCCTGCACATACTTTCCCATACTTTTAATCAATAAAGAAGCATATTCAATTTCCTTTTCAAGTCTTTGTTTGTTCTCCTTAAATATAACTTCCGGCTCGGTAATCATCCTGCACATCCACTCGACATCCTGTTTAAAAAAAGAATAAAGCTCATTATATATAAGATAATAATCTGTTTCCTTGTATATCCTTTCAGCCTCTTTTGCAGTATCCACAAGCAATTCATCGGCACTGCGGTCTTCAATTTCCGGCCACCATGCATTGTCCATGTCAAAGAAAAAACCATCCTTCGGCATTCTCATACGTCCGTTATTTTCAACTATCCAATCATCATGATCGTTCTTTACAAGGGACACATTTTCCGGTATCAGAAAATTGTATTTACTTCGGGCATTCCAATAACGGACCTTTTTGCTCCGAGGCTTGAGAACCATAAAATCACAGTGAAAACGTTTGAGGACGTCATCATCAACCCTTGCAAGCATAGGAATAAGTTCCGTTATCTCTATTTTATCCGTAGATAAGCCCAGTTTCTCACGAAGCTCCCAGTAAGCAAAAGCTGATATGCCGGATGAAGGGTGAGCTCCGAGGTCAATGGGCATGCGATCCACCGGCTGCATATTTACAGCCCTTTTTACTCTCTCTCTGGATGACAGTGTTTCTTTTACTTTTAAAGAAGGTATTTTGTTCACTTTATTTACTCCTGTTTTGCAATTTTATAAACTATACACAGACCCTACTGTTGTATTCAAAATACTTTCTGCAGTGAATTCAACAATGTCGGCAACTATGGCAGTCCCACCGAACCCGATAAGAGCTTTCACCATTATTCTGCCCAGATATCCGGCTCCACCGGTTACAACGATCACCTTGTCT
>VEPD01000001.1 GCA_012027035.1 Ruminiclostridium sp.
CAATTGGTCGAAATAGGCCATATCACAATCGCTTTTGCTCAGCAGGTATCTCGGGATATAATCCTTTATTCCTATCAGGGGGTCAACTGCCACTTTCAGAACTTTTTCCGGAAAATTCCTTGCAGTTTCTTCTATATCAATGCCGCCTTCTGTACTGAATATGACTGTCGGCCCTTTAGAAAGCCTGTCAAGCACAATGCTCAGGTACCATTCCTTTTGCACCTCGACTTTTTCGACTATCAAAAGCTTCCTTACGATATGACCCTTTATATTCATCCCCAATATGTTTCTTGATGCCTCCAGAGCTTCACCGGGAGTGTCTGCAAATCTTATGCCTCCTGCCTTGCCCCTGCCTCCCGCCTGAACCTGGGCCTTGACCACCACCGGAAACCTCAATCCGCCTACCTTGGACATCAATCCTTCCAGATCGTCGACAACCACCCCCTGCATTGCAGGTATCCCATATCTGCCATAGAGCTCCCTGGCCTTGTATTCCATCATATCCATGCATTTCACCCCCAAATTTCTTCATCTGAAGGCACCGTCGCATCCTTCATGTAATAACCTATCCTTGTAATGTTTATGAGATGCTTGTAGTCAAGGTTTTCGGAAATGCTGTTGTTTCCCCATGAGCCGCAGCCCAGGGTGGTTGTAGCAGCAAAGCCATTATTGAAGCTGCCGCCGTTCATGGTTGCACATACCTGATTTATCAGTACACGGCTCACAGGAACCATATTGGCCGCGTATTCTATATTTTCTTTATTATCGGAATGTATTGAAATAGAATGCCCTTTGCCTTCGATATTAAGATTTGCCACGGCAATGGCGACTGCTTCCTTGAAATCTTAGTATTTTAACAATGCAATGACCGGACACATCTTTTCCTTGCAAAGGACATCATCCTTTCCCGCGCCTTCAGCTTCAACCGCAATAATCCTTGTACCCTCGGGAATCTTTATACCTGCCAGTCCGGCAACTTTTTTGACAGACTGACCCACCAGTTCCTTGTTCATAACACCATCAATAAAAAGAGCTTTTCTTAACTGTTCCCGCTCCTCGCCGTTTTCTATGCAATATGCCCCATTTTTCTTAAGCTCGGCAACCAGGACGGCATAATCATCATAATGTACTATGACAGTCTGCTCTGCGGAACATATGATACCGTTGTCAAACATCCTTCCCGTTATTATCTTCGGAACTGCAGCCACAATATCAACATCCCTGTCTACAATGCACTGGACATTTCCTGCTCCAACGCCATATGAAGGCTTGCCGCTGCTGTATGCCGCCCTGACCATGCCCATTCCTCCGGTGGCTATTATCACATCCACCGCTCTCATCAGATCATTAGTCAATTCCACCGATGGCTCATCAATTACCTGAATAAGGTTCTCAGGCGCATTATACTTTTTTATTGCCTCATTGAACAATGCCACAACTTTGCCGGCACATTTTTTTGCTCTGGGGTGGGCCGCAATGATTATGGAATTCCTGCCCTTCAAGGCAAACATGGCATTGCACATGGGAGTGACGATAGGGTTGGTGCATGGCGTTACAGCCCCTACTACACCCATTGGCTTTGCTACTTCGACTACTCCCATGTCTTTATGATATTCAATTATCCCAACTGATTTTTTTGTTTTAAGGCTGTTCCATATGATTCTGGATTTTCCCATATTTTTTTTAACTTTGTCTTCATATACACCCATCCCGGTTTCATCCACTGCCATTCTGGCCAGGTCCGCAGCATTGTCATACACTACTTTCGCGATTTCTCTTACGATTTGATCCACCTGCTGCTGGTTAAAGCCTTCAAATTCTCTTTGAGCTTTTTTTGACTTTTCAATTAATGAATTAATAAACTCCCTGTTATCCATACATTCCCCTCCCGCATTGCCATATTGGACCCTTCTATAAAATTCATATTATTGTATGTTGGTATTACCATTAAAAATAAGGTATGCCTTCCTCATAAATCGAAATATATTGCTTGTTTTATATAATTCCTCTTAAAGTTTGTTTTTTTAGCAAACTTTTTTTGCCGAAAGCCGGTAACTATGCTTATTACAGCTTGGTTTTCTACTGAATCCTGAATTCTGAGTTCTGAGTTCTGAATTCTTGCGGCTTGCCGCGGTATAAAATCCGCCCGGGTTTATTTTTCAGCGTGTGATAAATTCCGATAAGCCATCTCAAGATGCTCCCTCATAAGCTTCACCGCTTCATCCTCATTCCCGGCTTTAACCGCTTCAAAAATTGCCCTGTGATGCCGCAGCCCTATCTGGGGATCTCCCAGAGCTTTCAGCGCCGCTTTTCTGGTAGAATCCAGAAGCTCTCCGCACAAACCGAGTATACTTGTCATTGCCAGATTATCTCCCGCATTGGCCAGCTCGTTATGGAATGCATTATCCCCTTTAAAGCCAAGCCCCCCGTCTTTTATCTCATCCTCCATCAAAATAAGCGTCTTCTCAATTGCCCGTATCTTATTCTCATTTATCCTACGGGCAGCAAGCCTGACAATCTCAACTTCCAGAAGCAGCCTGACCTCTATAAGCTCGATTATCAACCGTTCATTCTTAGAAAGCACACCTGCAAAGGAATCCATAAGACTGTCCAATGTCATTTCTTTTATATATGTGCCATTCCCAACCTTGGAATCGATAACCCCCATTATTTCAAGGGAACGCAATGCTTCACGTATGGCCGTCCTGCTGACATGAAGCTGCACGGCAAGGTCTCTTTCGGTGGGAAGACGGTCGCCGGGCTTTAATTCACCACTTTTTATCCTGAATATTATTTGTTTTACTATTTCTTCATAAAGCCTACTTTTGATCAAAGGCTCAAGCATCTTTATCTCCTATATTTTTGCCTCTATATTATCACATAAAGATCATATTGTCTATTGGTATTACCAATTTATCCGGAAAGCATCATCATGCTTTAATTGCCTGCTATTTTGCCTTTTTAGCCCTCCATTGGTCAATTTGTCTCTGTACTTCGTCTACTATCCTATCGGTTCCTAAATTCTTCAACTGTTGAATAATATTGTCCGTTTCCCCCGGATCTTTCCCCATTCAGCTTTCCTTCACATGCTCATGAGAATACAAATGATCCATACAGTACTCGTGGTCGCCTTCGCAATCTATACAATACCTGAATTCAAGATCTTTATCATCTTTTTCGGATCTGCCGCATATTTCACATTTGTGTACTGTATAATCCTTAGGAAACTGGACGACATAACCCTTCCTGCGTTGATAGTTCTTTCTACCCCTTTTGAGATTAATGAAAATATCCTTGCCGAAAAACAGAAGAAAGTTCATTATGGATACGACAGCGGCTACCTTGCCGGGAAGACGCTCTGTCAGTATCGAGTAAACAATAAAGGCTGCGTCCAGGTATGCCAGATATTTCACCTTAATGGGAAAGAAAAAGAACAGAAGAATCTGGTAGTTGGGAAAAATATAAGCAAAAGCCAGGAATAAGGAAAGATTCAGGTATACCGATGTAGCTACTCCACCTGTTATAAATACAGCTGCCGTAGTGCCCATCATACCTATCAAATAATAGACGTTGAATTTAAAGGTACCCCACTCATGCTCCAGGCTGCTGCCTATCATATAATAGAAATACAAGACAAAAATAAGCCACAAAGCGGAAAAAGTAGGCGGTATGAACAGATAGGTCACAAGCCTCCAGACCTCTCCCTGCAGGACAAATTCCGGTATCAGCGCAAGACTGTAGTAGAATGAAGGCTCTACCTTTATCATGAAAAATACTATGGCATTCAGTCCAATGATATAATTCATCAGACCCCTGACGCCAAAGTGCCTGAATCTTTTTTCCAGTTTATCCAGCCAGTTCACAAACTATCTCCTCCTGAACAGAAATACCTTATTTAATATATGTCAAAGTATGCTTTTCATAATGCATATACTGATTTTAACTAATAGAATATCCCCCGTCAAGCAAAGAATATGCAATAGTTTCCGGTAGTTTGGCAGGAAGGACTCCGCATCTCTCCGGCATAATATTTTTATTTTCAAAGTTGCCGCATGGAAAACTAAGGAGAAGATGGAATTGCAAGATATATGGAATATTTGGGTAAAAGGCTGGAGGCTATGAAAAAGTAAATATTTTCAAACACCAGACAAGGGGACGGCAGGCTTGCCGTCCCCTTGTCTGGTTGTTAATATCGTATTGTTTTCATTTACTTATGGTAATGACAATGTAATTAAGCTACTTTATCATTTACAAAGCAGTTATTTTGAAGTATCTTTTAATTATATGAATTTAGGGGGAGCATTTTGGGTAACAGAAGTTTAAAAATGATTAGTAAAACTAAAAAGCCGAATAATATCCCCAACCCATTTGGATGTAACCATATTTGTTTTATTTCCGGGCATATAGACGGGTATAGAGAGAGGAATGATAATAATGCCGGTATCTTCAACAGACATACAGAGAATTTTTGCTTCTATTGCAAACAGATATGACGCCTTAAACTCAATTCTGACACTTAATATAGACCGCAGATGGAGAAAAAAGACCATCGAATTATGCGGTCTGCGGAAAAATCAAAAGGTGCTTGATTTATGCTGTGGCACCGGTCAGATGATTATTTATGCATGCAAGGCTGTAGGCAAGGATACAAAAGTCATCGGGCTTGACATTACAGAAGAAATGATTGAAGTAGGATATAAAAAGCTTGGGAAACCATTGAGTGATTATAAATATGAGCTGATTCAGGGGAATGTTTTGGAGCTGCCTTTCGAGGATAGCGCCTTTGACTGCATCACCATAGCCTTCGGTTTAAGAAACATGCCGGATAAAATGAAGGCTTTATCGGAGATGTACCGTGTCCTGAGGCCGGGTGGAAAAGCAGTATGCCTTGAACTGTCAAAAACTGAGACGCCGGTTCTGAAAAACATATATAACCTGTATTTTAATAATATCCTGCCTTTTATAGGCTATCTGGGGACAAGAGACAAAAAAGCATATGAATACCTGAGGGATTCGGTAAACGGCTTTATGTCAAAAACCCAGCTGAAAGCTGCGTTTGACAGTACCGGTTATAAGGATACGGGCTTTGTTTCACTGACTTGTGGTGTTGCTGCAATACATTACGGTACAAAGCCGATATAATATTATAAAAAGGTCACGGGGGGTCATATGGCAAAATTGATTTCATGGAACGTAAATGGTCTGAGAGCGTGTGTCGGTAAAGGCTTTACGGAGTTTTTCAAAAAGGCGGACGCCGATATTTTCTGTATACAGGAAAGCAAGCTGCAGGATGGCCAAATAGAGCTTTCGCTGGAGGGCTACCGACAATACTGGAACCATGCCGCAAAAAAGGGCTATGCCGGTACGGCGATTTTCTCCCGCATCAAGCCTCTATCGGTAACCTACGGAATCGGTATTGAAGAGCACGATAAAGAAGGCCGCGTAATTACGCTTGAAACGGATGAATACTATGTGGTAACGGTCTACACCCCAAATGCCCGGAGCGGTCTTGAACGGTTAAGCTACAGAATGACCTGGGAGGATGATTTCAGAAGCTGGCTAAAATTCCTTGATGGAAAGAAGCCTGTCATTGTCTGCGGCGATATGAATGTGGCGCATAAGGAAATCGACATTAAAAATGCCGCATCGAACAAGAACAGCGCCGGGTTTACCGTAGAAGAACGAAATAAATTTTCAGAGCTGCTGGAGGCCGGATTCATAGACACTTACAGGCATTTCTTCCCCGACAGGAAGGACGCCTATACCTGGTGGTCATATATGTTCAATGCCAGGGAAAAGAATGTCGGCTGGCGTATTGACTACTTCTGTGTGTCCGAAAGACTGGAGGACAGACTTGTTTCAGCTAACATCCTCGCTGCCGTCCAGGGCTCGGATCACTGTCCTGTAGAGTTGGTGATAAAATAATAATACGATTTAGATCATATGCGCCACTCTTCCGCAGCATACTGTTATACAGCCTTTGAGGTGGAAAACATCATTATTTACAACACATCCTGATACTACAGCTGCAATTACCAAATCATCCTTGCAAAATTGAAACGTTGAAACGTTTGCATGAATTCTGCAAGGCGCATGAATGCCGATATTATAATGAAATTGCCGCTGTAGTACTAATCAATCGGCTGAATGTAGGCCTGATCATATATGTTTCCTGTAATATCGATATCGCTAATTGAATATGCAACCGAATATTCTCCCTTCCATGCTGTAACTGTCATAGTATATTGCGGCTTTTTCCGCATATCATCCCATCCGACCGTGGATGGCGCAAGGGGCAGGGTATATTCCCAATGCAGATGATTATCCTGCAATCCGCTGTCAAGGGTAAAAGAGGCGGGAAAATATACATACTGCAGCCCATAATCCAGAAAATAGTCATATTCATTACCGTCCTGGTCTGTGAATTGCATCGATTCCAGCGCCGGGCTGAACCGGACATCCACTTTGTCGGCATAGCCGGAGGTATAAACATCAATCTTCACTTTCTCAAGGCTCAAAAGCCTGTGGGGTTCTATTGACATCTGTTTTCCAAACATATCAACCTGACCCCTCCAGTGATTCCAATAACCGCTTATTGTAACACCGGTTATCTTAAGGCTTTCAACCCTGAATGACACATCCCGTATTTCAATATTGCCGTTAGGCGTGGTTGAAGTGAACCTGGCCGTATAATTGCCGGCCGGAATGCCTGCAGGGACTGTATAATCAGCCGTCCAGTTTTTGGAGCCGTCATTGACAACACCGTTCATACTCAACGCAGCCTCATAAGCTGTCCCCTGAAACAACCGGACTGTCGTAGTATTTGCATATTTCGAGGTAGCGGCATTTATAATGATATCCGTATTGCTTACTACTTCTGCCGGCATGCCGGGAACCAGATTAATTGGAGTCATTACCTGAAATTCCTTGTCTTTGCGGATTTCTGCACTTCCTTCACTTACAGCATAAAACTGAGCCGCATAAATAGCATCTGCACCGGCAGCCGGAATGCTATAGCCGGTTTCCCATACTTTTTCTGTTGCTGTCCGGGATATCAACGCCAGGTCTGCGCTTTGCCCGAAAATTACAGCTCTCGCACCCGTGGCATATTGATTTGTAGTCAGCCTGAGCATGACATTCTCACCTGCGGCAACAGAGGAAGGTATTACCTCCGGAATCATATCAAGATCATTAATAACAGAAAAAGTGTACAAGGCCGTATCATCCGCTCCCCAATTGTCGGTAGAAACAACTTTAACAGTGAATACGCTGCCATAATAAAGGTTTATTGCGTCCCCTGAATCAAGCTGTGTATAATCCCCACTGTCAACCTTATAGCTTATGGAGGAAGTCACATTAAAGCCGTCCGGGTCGGTAGAAGCATCCGCCACTTCGAGTCGCGTGCCATCCAGGTACATATTGCCGCCGAAATCAAAGACAGGTGATGCAGCGTGGCTGGAAGCAAAGGATAATGCAGCAG
Organism: Ruminiclostridium sp.; assembly: GCA_012027035.1. Lineage (GTDB taxonomy): Bacteria > Bacillota > Clostridia > Acetivibrionales > DTU013 > MnB-11. The sequence goes on from VEPD01000001.1 coordinate 7,481, forward strand.
TCGGACGTCTGTGTACAATTATTTTGTTTGAGCTGGTATTGGATGATTTTTTATATGCTTCAAACCTTATATCACCATCTTTCGGATCGTCATAAGCATTTATGTCAACGGTATATTCACCGGCCCGGTCAAGAGAATTTATGAAAGCTGCTCCCAATTGATTATGATATGCCGACGTGCTATCCTGGGATGGCATTACAGCCCTGTTTTGCATATATTTTATGCTGAATCCTGTCATGGTATCCTTTTCGGTATCAAAGAATCCCTTTGATGCATCTCCGTTCAAGTATGACCCGTCATATGCTTTGAAGCGTATATATTCTCCAACAAGGTATACATCTTTTTCCGGCCTTACATCATAAACAGGCGCAATATTATCAACGCCGGATGCAGCCTGCAGGGCAAGCGCCGGATAGTCGGCAGCTCCTATGTAAGCAGGTATTGTCGGCTCCCGATAGCCTTCTTTCACATCCAGTTGAATAAGGTAGCTGCCTACACCGGTGTTTACATCAATATTGAACTCCCTGAGATTTTCATACTGCGGTAAATATGCCTTTGTATCGTTCAGAAAGCTCCCATTATTATCGGCGTCATAGGTAATATAATATTTGAGGCTTGCAATATAGTCATCCGGAGATGTAACATCTGCTTTCACATTTATGGCGGCAACACCGCCGTTGTTCCTGTAAACAACCGGAGAGGTTTGAAGCGTACCGGTTGGAGCGAGGTCGGCTGCAACGTCAAATTCCGCAGTCGTACTGCCCTGATTGCCGTTAGTGTCCCTAAAGGCGCATGTAGCTCTTACTCTACCGGATTTTTTGTACAGTGTGTCGATGTTTTGGGCTGCTAAAGACGATTTTTTTATATCGGCGGCGGACATGCCGCTGACCGGCGTCAATGTCCAACTGATAGTACTTGCACGTAGAGGCAGAGCATTATTGGCACTGTAGTTCAATTTCAATGTCAATTTGCGGTTTTGCTTGCTACAGCCCTCCAATTCAATATTGGCCTCCGGTGTATAGCTTAAAGGCGGCGGCATAACGGTACCGTCCTCTATAAATATGACCAGCTCGATTATGTTTGAATATCTATCATATGAGCCGACACCCGTATTATCCGCTTGTCTGTGCTGTACACGATAAGTGCCGTTTTTTGTGAACCGCGTTTTGGGCGAGTTCAGCCACACACCATTATCAGCAATGGTCCCGTCAGTTTCAGGCGTATGGTAATATCTCCATTGGCTGCTCTTTGAGGGGTCAAGCTCATAATCGGTATAGAACACATCATAATTGACAATTTCACCTTTGTTGTAATAATACTCATATACCTTTTGATCCGGGCTGACTAATGAATTTATTATATAGTTGCCGGCACCGGTTAAAGGCGTTCCCATATTTGCATCGATATCGTACAGGCTGCCCGGGACTCCTTTGTTCAATATCTTTTGGCCATCCGGCTTACTACTTGCATTTCCTATCATCAAAAGCCTGTCATTTTTATTTTTGAGCAGGTTTGCAGTATTGGTTATATCTGCATCAGCATTGTCCTGATAGGGCGCATCGGTAATCGAAACCGTAAAGTCGACAGTACTATTATCCGGTATATAGCCGTTTATCTTACGTAAGGTATTGTCGGTATTTTGTTCTGTTCCCACGGTACCATAGGCCATGATAAACATATTACCGTTGACATAATCATAATTATAGCTGCCCGCAGTTCTATAATAGTATGCAACTGCCAGGTACAGTGTATTGTCTGAACTGAATACAGCCGAAGATACAGCATAGCTAGTACCATTATAACTATTGAAATATATTCTGGCTCCACCATTAAGGCTGCTTCTGAATATGGACGCATCTGTAGATGTCCCTGCCCAACTAAATATCTGTCCATCCGCTGAAATTACCGCTTTCTCAGGCTCCCAACCGACTCCTCCCAAATCAGTGCTCCTGGTTAAATCGGATTTTTTAAAAGCTAGTAATCGAACGCTGTCAGCATTTTGAGCAAATATTTCCGTATCATTCATTGAGAAATTCAAAAGACCTCCGGAGGCTTGGAATTCCCGATATTTTATTACTGCGCCTGTAGACATATTCACCTTATAAAGCCTGTAATAACTTATATTACTTGCATTAGTGTAATTATAGGAGCCATATAGAATATCGGCAGATTCATCCAATAGCTCAGGATTCAAGCTATTAACACCGCCCCATAACTTCTTGCCGTTCACATCATATTTATATACGGTATTTCTTATCCCGAAATAGGAGTTACCTGTACTATCCACCAGCACATTATTAGGCCTGATTGAGCTGTAATTATCATACCAATTGACATAAGTTGAGACTTTCACGGTTAAATCAGAGTTCAATATATATAAATAACTGTTGTATTGCTGTAAAATAGAATCATACTGCCACGCAACAAAATATATCCTATCATTGTTATCTACTGTAATGGCGCTTTGTATTTGCCTGGAAGAAGATATCATATATGTAGATACTAAATTTAAATTTTTATCATATACAATTATATTCTTAGAATCTTTTTTAATTAAAATTCTGCCATCGGATAATACTGCCATACTACCACCAGATACCGTGCCGCTTGGTAATGCAGCGCTTTTCAATAATACCCCCTGCTTATTTAATAATCGCAAATAACCAATATGAGTAACATTGCTATACAATCTTACAAGCAAATTACCCTCCGGTGTAATACGCAAAGCTGATTTTTCAATAACTGTGTCATTTAAAGCGACATCACTTGTATACATCCATTTTAAATCAGTATTAATTATTCCATTAAACCGGCTCTTGCCTGTTCTTTGTGAGTTACCGCCGTCTTGATTCCACACCGGCCTGCTTGTATCCAATGAAACAGGCACATAGTTAATTACAGGAGTTATTTTATTGGCTAAAAGCTGAGATTGCAACCGGGCTATCGAATTCTGTACGGAAGTTTCAAGACTACTTGATAAGCTCCCTGCAATTAAATTTATTGTGGTTGCAATATTTTTAAAAATCTTGAAATCAACTATGGGTGAGACATTTAAAACATCTGCAGTCCTGGTTGTCGTAGCTTCCATTCTGTCCGCAGACGTCACAAATGCTCCTATTGTAGGCTGCGCAAAAACCTCTTTGGATCTAACTCTCGCATCAAGTTTCCCTACTCCTGTTTTTAAAAATCTTACCTTCTTCTGACTGGCATCATCCGACAGGTCTTGATACCCGTCCAAAAGATTTACCGCCGTATAGGTTTGGTCGGTAAAAAGGCCGTCATTGTCTGTATCCAGGGCAATTTCCCATGTTCGGGTTACATAGTCTCCATCTTCGCTGTAGCTGTCGTCCTGCAGGAATATTTCAGCCTTGTTGGATAGGCTCGGTTTGCGCAGCTCCTGCGCTTTGGCGGATATCTTTGCAACAGGGGCCAGATCCCGTGCCACCGTGAAGGTAATAGATTCCGTATCACTATTTCCCCGTAAATCCTCTACATATACAGTTGCTGTATATACCCTATCAACAGCAGTTTTTATAAGGAAATCCATCTTGTTTCCGGAAAGGGCATTGGTTTTTATATTAGTGCTATCAGGATGTACGGAATTGGTTACTGTTACTTTTTCGCCTGTTACTGTATCTTCAATGATTGCATAGGTTTTGCTGCTTACAAGCGGGTAATCGGGATGGGCTACTGTCCTTGAAAAGTCCAATGTCATTCTGCGGTTACTTTTCTTTGTTCCGTCCACGGATGCAATGATCGCAGGGCAACGTAAAATCTGTATGCCTCTGGTATCTGTTACTGTACTGCCGTTTCTGGGGGCGGCGTATATAGTGTTTTTATAAAGGCCGGACTGCATGTAGCGTATATCAAAGCCTGTATTGCCGTCATAATTACGTATTTGAAAAAGGTTGCCGCTTAAAGGGTATTGGGAATTATCCTGTATTTCAAAGTAACTATAGCCTATCCCTAAATCTGAGGCTTGCTGTGCATTGTATGAACTTCCTTCAAATGTGAAGATGTTTCTGTTGCCGACAGTCAGCCAATGGCCCTCATAGGCTGTGCCGGGCTGTTCTATCTTTGCCGTTGCATCAGATGAACGCCCGTCTACTACATTAGTCAAAGCTGTAGATGATGCTGTCTTATTGTTGTTGAGTGTAATTATCGCCCGATAATTTATTATGCTTATACTGTCATACCGCTGTGAAACGGAATTACCCGAAAGGAATATAGGCAGATAGGCTCCGCCGTTTACGCTCCCTTCAAGGACAAGACTTTTTATACTTTCGCCTAGTGGGATAACAGTATTAACTCTGACGGTATAGGATTCTTTTATATTGACCTTTGCCGGCGCTGCAACGGACACATCGGGCGGCAGTTCCTGCAGAGCCGGAGCTACTTTGAATTGTGCGGTTTTGGGGTCGGAATCCCTGTAGTATTTATCATTATGGAATGTAACCCTGGCTACTCCATTAAATATTACTTTTTCCATGTC
>VEPD01000250.1 GCA_012027035.1 Ruminiclostridium sp.
ACTCGAATGCGGCCGTTACCCTGCGGCACGGATGCCGCAGACGCTTGTCCTGAGCCACGGAAGGCGAATGACAAGCGCCCGCATTAATACTACATCGCTAATTTCATTTAATCATTCAATCGTTATGAGCGATGTAGTATGCCGAGTGAGACAGGACATTACAGCCTGCCCATGACGGAACCTGATGCAAAAGTTTGCAGCCATGTTCACCCATCATCAGTGTAGTTCACATTCTTTCCACATTCTGCGCATTTGTTCAGGTATACGAATCAGCTGACAACTTTAACTATATTGAACATATCATAAAGTACCCTCCAGTTTTGCGGGAAGGAGGATCCCAGAACCCAGTAGCTTACTCCTCTCAAGCCATAATTACTTGCCAGCACCAGCTTGGCCTGAACGCTTCTGGCATCTTCAAACCAGACAGTATGTTTTACCCCATTGGGATCAGTATAATCAAAATGCGGTGACTGCACCTTATAATCGTATTGAATCGCAACCCCGTACCTTGCAGCAAGCTTTATCGCGTCCTGGGGACTGACCCTTTTCGCCCACTGTCCGCCGGGCATGTATGGCAGCGGCCAATCATATCCGTATAAAGGCATACCCATCATTATTTTTTTAGGCGGTATGACCGTTACAGCATATTTAATTACATCCTCAACAAGATCTATGGGCGCCACGGCATAAGGAGGTCCGCCCGACCATCCCCACTCATAGGTCATTATTATTACAAAATCTACTATTTCTCCATGGGCTTTATAATCATGCGCTCCATGCCACGAACCGGTCTGGTAATCCGAAGGCTTTGGGGCAAGCGCTGTAGACACGGAATAATTCAACGGATGCAGCGCCGCAACAACTCTCCTCAGAAAATCATTATACAGTTGCCTGTTTTCCGGAGATATCCTTTCAAAGTCTATATTCAAACCATAGAACCCTTTGTTTTTCATTATTGTAATGATATTATTGATTAATGTCCGTTGTATTTCTTCACTTTTAAGTATTGCATCAACCATTACAGTATCAAAATTACCGTTTCTAAAATTGGTTATCACCATTAACGGTGCAACCCTGTATCCTCGCGCAGTCTGGATGATAGCCCCGTCATTTATCCGGTTTATACTCCCGTCCTCATTAACCTGGTAGCTGAAAGGGCCTATATAGGTAAGATATCTGCCAACCTCATTGACAAGACGGGTTTCCACCTCTGCCGTACTAGGCTCGATATAGGCATTTGTTTCAATGTATCCATATAGTTTTGAAAGCTGCGGGATCCTCAGTATCATTCCGGGTGATATTCTTGCAGGATCTGAAATCCCATTTAGAGCCGCAATGCCTTCCACAGATACTCTGAATTTTCTTGCTATGCTCCATAACGAATCGCCCGGCAATACTCTGTACGCACTTTCAGTAGTCGGAATTACCAGCGCCTGCCCTACTACAAGATAAGGTATTTCCTGCAATCCGTTGGCTACGCTGATCCGGTCCATTCCAACGCCGAATCTTTTTGATATGGCCCAGAGTGTATCTCCAGGCCTGACAATATATATAGTCAAAAAACCACGCCCTCAAATTAATTTGCTATTTTATTATATTCAATACTTGCCTGGATGTTTACATAAGCTGCAGTAGTGCAGATAGCTGTGGGAAATAATTCGTGGCATTAAGCTCCAAAATTGAGATATAACAGCATCTTGCTATTAACGCTTGTACTGGCGCTTTCCTTCGTGATATAATAATTATGTATCAATTCAGGTACAGATTAAGATTTAATTTGTTTGTAGACCTAACCCTCCTGGCCTGATTTGGAGAGCTTAGTCCAGACCAGTTAAATCCGGATTAGTACTACAGCGGCAATTTCATTATTATATCGGCATATATGCGCCTCGCGGGATTAGTGCGAACGCTTCAACGCACTAATCCTGCAAGGATAAATTAGTAATTGCCGCTACAGTATCAGTCGAAGGAGGTTAATTTTATGGCAGACAAAACTTTGACGTGCAAAGACTGTGGCATGGAATTCATTTTCTCGGAAGGGGAACAGGCCTTTTACAAAGAAAAAGGATTTGAAAATGAACCCCAGAGGTGCCCAGAATGCAGGAAAGCCAGAAAAAATCAGAGAAGAAGCAACACAGGCTTCAATTCAGGAAACAGATCATCCAACAGAAACTTTGGAAACAGCAGATGATGATGTCCGGTTCCCGGTGAAATGTATTTTAAAGTATATCAAGGTAATTTGAATCGAGCTGGAAGGCTCTCTTTTTTTGTATATAGAATATATATCACGAGGAGTTGCACAATGAAAGAAAAACTGTCTTTGGAAAAACAACTGAGAAAATTCAAAAGGAGATGTTATATACTGCTGGCAGTCCTAGTTCTATTTATATCCATGACCGGGGTATATATTTATCTCAATTACGATTATCTTGCCTTCAAGCATTTTATCACAAGTTTTTATATTTATACCGGTTCCATGGACAAGGTATTTGAAAAGGAATTAAAAACGGATATAAAAGGCAGGTATTACTCCTATTTCGACGATATGGTCATTTCAGTAGTTACTAAAAGGATCAGGGAAGAGAATAATGACAGATATACTTATCTCTACACCCCTGAAAACCTGAAAAAATATCTTGCTTCGGAAAAACAGGAGGCTGCACAGTCGGAAATCACCTTTCCCGACAATAAAACAGTTCTACTGAAGCTTACTAACTTTTCTACATATACCCGTAAATTTGTGGAGGATAATTATATTAAATTAAAAAGCAGGCCTAACCTGATAATCGATTTACGGGATAACCTTGGCGGGGATATAGACATAATGGTGGACATGGCAGGTATGTTCCTTCCAAAAAAAAGCGTCATTGCTACAGACAAAATGCGTTTGCTGGATATTGTTTACAAGGCCAAAGGACGCTACTCCCTCACTTATGATAAAATCATCATTTTGCAGAATAAAAACTCCGCCAGTGCATCGGAAAATCTCATTGCCGCTTTAAAAGACAATCTCGCCAATGTCACTCTGCTGGGGGAGAAAACCTACGGAAAAGGTATAGGGCAGTTTACTCTGCCGCTTAAAAGGGGTTTCGCAGTAAAAGCAACCATCCTGCAGTGGTTTACGCCAAAAGGAATAAATATTCAAGGCAATGGCATCGAACCTGATATAATTCAAATGGAAGGTGATGTACTCCAATTTGCGCTGGATATGATTAATAAAGGGTGAGTACTTTTAAAACTTTATTTTTATGTATTGCTTTATCTTCAGTGGAATTTGCTGATATTCTTGTACCTGTTTCCAGTGAAATGTCCGAGTAAACCATCAGGACACGTCTGTCGAATTCATTCAACTTAGCCGCCTTTTTTAATACTTCTTTAATCATTAAAAAGGCCCCCTTTCATTCATTACTAATATTATAGCATATTTGCACAAAAAATCAAATCCAAATTTAGTGAATTTGTATAAATTCATTGCATTATGTAAATTGAAATTTCAGCATCCTGACCTCATCTGCCGTCAATTCACGGCACTCGCCGGCAGCCAATTCCGGATCAAGCTCCAGACCTCCCATCCGGATTCTTTTCAAAAACAGCACCTTTCTTCCCACAGCCTCAAACATCCGCTTCACTTGATGAAACTTCCCCTCGTGAAGTACAAGCTCTATCTCTGAACGCTGCCCCTCCTTGAGTATGAAAAGCTCCGCAGGCATGGTTTTAAAGCCATCGTCCAGTATCACGCCTTCCTTGAAGCTTTCCGCCATATCTTCACTTACGGTCCCGTCAACCAGAGCATAATATCTTTTGGGGACATGCTTTTTAGGTGACAACAGTTCATGAGCGAGTTTCCCGTCGTTGGTAAGCAGAAGAAGTCCTTCAGTGTCAATATCCAGCCTTCCCGCCGGAAACAGGTCAAAGCATCTGAATCTATCCGGCAGGATATCCAAAACTGTCTTTTGCTTGTTGTCTTCTGTAGCTGAAATAACGCCTGCAGGCTTGTTCATCATAATATAAATGAACTCCCTGTAGTTAAGTATTTCGCCTTCAATATCTATTACGCAGCGTTCAGGATCGACTTGCAAACCGCTATCTTTTACAACCACACCGTCCACTTTAACTGTTCCGTTTTTTACAAGCTGTCTGATTTCACTGCGGGTGCCGAATCCAAAATTGGAAAGCACCCTGTCCAATCGCTGTGTTTCCCGCATCAGTTCATTTTCCTCCACCCTTTGGGATACAAATTCTTCAGAATGTCTCCGGTTTGTTTTGCCCAGCCCAGGGTATATCCATCCACGCACATGGCAGTAAGGCCTTTTTCTCCATCAAGCATAAGGGTCTCGCCTTTCAGATAGCTTTTCACCTCATATGATCCGGATTTCAAGTTTATTACCTTTTTCAGATCCTTCATTTCCAAAGCTGTCACCATTGAATGCGACGGTTCAAACCTGTTGCCATCGGCTTCTCCCAGGAACCAACCGAATTTAGCCACCCTCAAGCCGTCAAGACTTGGAATCGACTTCGGCAGCAGATAAATATTCCTGCCTTTCAGGATAAACTTACCCTCAGGCGCAATATTCAAGCTACCATATATGAACTTCCGGAATGCCTCCGGCAAAGGAAGTTCAGGTTCATCCTGTCCTGGCTGTTTTCCTTTCCCATGATTCCCGGATATGGATTCGCCATTTCCCGATATAATATCATAATTCACTGTTCCAGCTTGCATATCCTGTAGATTCTTCATACTATCAATTGAGATTCCATATTCCTTTTTCTTCAGCAATGCCGCAAAGTGTCCTTCCCCTTTTATCCTGTGAGGCCAGAGCCTCACGGTACCGGCAAGCTTCGGGTTCCCATCCGACCATTCCGGCCTCCCCGGCTGCATGCCCGCCGTCTTTGGTATCTCAGCAATTTCGTAATTATTTTGCAGATTCAGGAAGTATGATATCATCCTTTCATCTTCCTCAGGCGAAAATGTGCAGGTGGAATAAACCAATGAACCACCTGGCTTCAGCATCCTGTCGACATGTTCCAGAATGGTTTTCTGCATACCGGAGCAGGTTTCGCATTTGAAGCTCTCCCAGCTTCTCGCCGCATCTTCGTCTTTTCTGAACATGCCTTCTCCCGAGCATGGGGCGTCGACCAGGATTCTGTCAAAGTATCCTTCGAAACCTGAAGCGATTTTTTCAGGTGTTTCATTGAGGACAACCGCATTCCGTACACCGCATAATTCTATATTTTTGACAAGCGCCTTTACTCTGTCGGCATTTATATCATTGGCAATAATTATTCCGGAATTTTGCATTGCTGCCGCAATCTGAATTGTCTTCCCCCCTGGCGCGGCACAAAGGTCAAGTACCTTCTCGCCCGGTTTTGCTTCCAGGACTGCTCCGGGCAGCATAGCGCTGGGCTCCTGTATGTAATATAGCCCTGCATGGTAATACGGATGCTTTCCCGGATTCTCACCCTCCGGATAATAAAAGCCATCCAGAGTCCATGGCACCGGCTCAAGCTTGAAGGGTGAAATCTTAAGGAACTCTTCAACTGTGATTTTAAGCGTATTGACTCTCAGACCATAATGCCTTGGCTCGTTGTATGAATTCATAAATTCATCGTATTCATTGCCATCCAGGAGCCTTTTCATTTTATCCAGAAATTCCGCAGGCAGCTTCATGCCATACTCCTTTCAACATGTAATAGTATGTTCAGGGATATTATAACACATCCATAATTCACTACGAACAAATTGAAGTATTTTCTTTGAAAGCGTCCGTAAAGTCAGATGTCCGGCATATAGCATTCGTTAATATGTTTAGCAATAATATGTATTATGATTTTCCAAAGTCTTTTTTTCAGATCTTTCAGGTATTCATAGACTGTGGATTTCGCAAAAATGTTTGAGTTCTAAGGTTTTACAATACAAAGAGCTGCTTTTTAAGGCAGCCCTTTGTATTGTAATATGAAGATGAAAGCGATAAATCAGACCGGAGTCACCTTGTTTATTTTGTTTACTGTACCGGTACTAATGCCCATCTGGCACTGTACCAGTCCTGTTGTATATCGCCTCTTTGTATATAACCCAGCTTGTTTTCAACGTGCATATAGCAGTGAACTCAATAATCAATTCGCCATGCTTATTGCTATTACATGCATATTCGCGTTATTCGGCATGGTGATGCTCTTCACTGTCTTACCCGCTGTCGGCGTGATATAGTAGGCATATATTCTCGTATTGATAGTTTGATCACTGCCGCTCTTTAAATGCCTGTGCGCCATCGTCTGCTCTACCATACCTGTGGGCGTCCCCTTGCACCAGTCCTCCATAGTGACGGAATGCTGCGAGGTTGAACTGTCGGTATAAGTCACGGTAAAGGTTCCGGTCCAATCTCCATTAGTAGCGGCGCCAAGCATTCTTATGCTGGTATACTGCCCCTGTGTAAGGTTTATAACCTGTCCTGTACCTTTGATTTCATTTATGCTGCCGTTGGTCATGGGACCAAACCTATAGGCAGTTCCGTCATAGGTCGGAGTGGTGGTAACCAGATCTGCAGAATAGGATGCCCAATTGTCTTCCCCAAAGGCTCCATCCGCCCTGTTGGAATCATAGCTGAAGCCGTCCTGGTTGAAGTAGCCTGAAAGGTCTGCCTGTACTTCGTTTCTGACCGATACAAGTTGATTAGCCCCCAGTGAAAATGTCATAGTGTTATTACTGACCGAAATATTGGACAGATAAATTGATAAACCGGAAGATGTTATCGTATATATATCTACTGTTGAGGTGCCCGACCATTCCGGAGGCAATGTCCAGGTTTTATTGGTATACCCGTTGGTGCTGAACGCAATAATTTCCTTTCCGGAATTAGGTGTCCATGCTCTTACAGGTATGAATGAATCATCATTATATTTCAAATCGACACCGTTCCTTTGCATCCTGTGGTTTGCCACCGAAGTCTGGACTCCATCGGAGAATGTTGCTACTTTTGTAGCTTCAGTGCTTCCGGTAATGGATTGCCTGGTCAGAGGATTCAAATATTGAAGCTGCATAAATCCGTTTCCGAACTGTCTTTTGAAATTAGTTACTGCAGTGCTGCCTTCATAGAAATCGCCGTAATTCCCGAAAAGCTCCTCTCCATGTACGCCATTTCCGAAAAGGTACCTTAAATAAGCGCTGGAGTCCGGGTACACTACGGCGGCGAGCAATGACGCCGGTACCGAGAGATGTTCCGATTCGCCTAAATCAGTCCACCACATTGCAGGCCTTAAGCCTAAGAAGTGATCCGAAGTATTACTCAGATATTCATTGGTGACATCATATCCTTTATCGCGCCAGTACCGCAGAATTTGCCTTTGAGTGCCCTCTATAGTATCGGACCATGCATATGTCCCGTGGAATGGCGACTCATTAAATGATGCAAAAACATCAATATGGATTGTATGGAGATCAGCAGGCAGTTGAGCTATGAGATCATCAATCCTCGATTTGGCAAACCCCAGATCCCATTCCTTTTTGTAATTTACCCAGTATGCCGGTCCGCCGTCCCAGGTATATCTTTGAATACGTGTACCATCGGCGTTCCTGGATAAAAGGTCGTTATTATAATACTTGGACCAATCGGGGCTGTTTTGATAAGCGTCAAGCATGTTTATATGCAAGCTGACGGTTGTATTGTACTTTTTAGCTTCACCCATAAGCCACCTGAGACTGTCCCACCCGTTTGCGTCCTGCGCTCTTTTTAGGCTGGGGTTGACCTGTGCCCATGACGGATACTTGCTGTCATGGCCGCTAAACTGCCAGCCGACTAAATAAATGATCTTAGGCGCGCCATCGGTAAGTTTGTCGACCTGTTTAATCAAATCCAGTGTTTGCTCAAAAGTGTAATGGACTGTGGTAGACTCATAGGGAGGATTGGTATTGGGGGTCACACTCGCTACCCTTAATTTCATAACGATGTTTTTTGTATAATCCATCATATATGAACGTTCGGGAGCTTTTGTCGGACTCCAGTCATAATAGTCCCTCGAAATATTACCCCAACTGCCTGGTGACACCATTATTCTGTCAATATCAGGCGCATAATCGGAGTTGTTATAGAACTTAATAGTATTGTTTCCGCTATTCAGGTTTACGACAATACTGGTAGTAAGTATCGGATTCCAGTTTATACCGGAAACTGTAACAGAATTTCCGGCTCCTCCGTTCACGCTGTAATAAAGCGTCCTTGTACCACCGCAGCGGTAAGCGATACCTATAGTGTAAGCCCCTGCTGAAGCTGCATATACGTTATTAATTATCAAGTAATTTGAGGAACCATATCCAATGCCGTCTACATACTGGCCAGCCGAGGCTTCGCTGTAATTGCGGACTGCCGCCAAACCACTGAAGGTATTGCTGCTTGCCTCAGCTTCATACGAAGTCGCATCCGCTGCGTAAGCAGGGTTAGAAAAAATACCCACCCCAAACATTGAAACCATAATAGCCAGCAATAAAGTAATGCAAATAACCTTACTTTTCTTAACCATAAATTTACCTCCTTTAATAATAAGTTTTTTTCAGACACTTAGGTACTACGGTGAAAGAATCATAAATGGACTTTGAAAACTAACGCTTTGAACCTTCGCGATTATTTAAAGGTTTATCATAAATGTATTTTTGACTGTAGTATTAATAAACAATTTTATAACCTTACCTGCAATCAATTCAGCATGTTTATTGCCACTACATGCATACTCGCATTATTCGGCATGGTGATACTCTTCACTGTCTTAAGTACTGTCGGTGTGATGTAATAAGCATATATTCTCGTGTTGATAGTCTCATCGCTTCCGCTCTTTAAATGTCTGTGTACCATCGTCTGCTCCACCATACCTGTCGGAGCCCCCTTGCACCAGTCCTCCATAGTGACGGAATGTACCGAGGTAGAATTATCGGTATAAGTCACTGTAAAGGTTCCGGTCTGATCCCCTCCAGTAGCGGCGCCAAGC
>VEPD01000386.1 GCA_012027035.1 Ruminiclostridium sp.
AGATGGAGGAGGGTATGGTTGGATATATAAAAATGCTGAATGAATTTGTAAAGAAATAAAATGTAAAAAAATCTACTCTGTAGAAGCGGTTGAAAAAAAGTATGAAAATGAAACTGGACGAAATTGAAAAAAACCTTGTAAAAGAACTGGAGAAATTTGAGATCATTGATTGCCATGAGCATTTGCTAGCCGAAACAGAACACATCGGAATACAGAAGGATGTGTTTTCTCTTTTTTCACATTATACCCAATGGGATTTAAGAGTTGCCGGTATGAAGGAGAATGATTACAAATCTTTATTTGACACGGATATGCCGTTGGACAGACGATGGGCTGTATTCTCGCCCTTCTGGCAGCAAATAAGGCATACCTCATATGCGCGCGCTGCTATTCTGGCTTCACAAAAGTTTTATGGAGTTGAAACTATAGATGGAAAGACATATGAACCGTTATCTGCTGCAATACGGATGGCAAATAAGGCCGGAATCTATAAAAAGGTACTAACCGACGCCTGTAATATCCGGACGGCTCTTAATGTGTCCGACTCGACCGAGACAGGCTCAAAGCTTTTAACCCCTGTGATGCCTATGGCATACGCAACAGATACATGGGATGAATTAACAAGCCCTCCTTTTAAAACGGATAATGCAATAAAAACACTGGATGACTATATTGAGGCTTGCAAGGCTTACATTGCACATATCAAGTCAAAAGGAGCAGTCGGGGTAAAAATGGTATCGATACCTTATGGGACTCCGGACAGGGATGATGCAGTCAGAATCTTTGAATGCCTTCGCAACGGTACGGTAACAAATTTACATACTCCCAAATGGCCTGATTACGTCAATAAATCAAATGCATTGAGAGACTATATAATTGACAGGCAAATTTCCCATGCTGCCGGACAGGATCTTACCATTGCGGTACATACCGGGTATTGGGGAGATTTCCGGAACCTGCATCCGCTTCATATGCTACCTGTTATAAGAAGGCATCCGGAAGCAAGGTTTGATATATTTCACCTGGGTTACCCCTGGGTAAGGGAAACGTTGATGCTTGGCAAAGGCTGTGAAAATGTCTGGATTAATTTTTGCTGGCTGAATATAGTCTCACAAGTAAGTGCAGCAGAAGCATATGACGAAGCGATTGATCTGCTGCCGGCAAACAAGGTACTTGCATTTGGAGGCGATTACTACAAACCTGTAGAAAAGGTTTATGGCCATCTTGTAATGGCGCGTGAGAACATGGCAAAAGCTCTGGCAAAGAGGATAATGGACGGACGGATGACTGAGACCCAGGCTCTTGAATTGGCTAATAAATGGTTATGGGACAATCCTGTTGAGCTTTACAGGCTAAATCAAAAAAAGGAAGTATCTTGAAAAATACCGGAGTTACCGACCCTGGCCTATGTGCAATTTCCTTTATGGACGGAGGATAAGGATGATGAATTCCGGACAATGCAGTCTGATCAAGATGGCAATTGTAGACGACGAAGAAATCATACGTGAAGGAATGAAGCAGATTATCAATTGGAATGAATATGGGATTGACGCTGTATATACCGCCCGTAGCGGTGTTGAAGCGCTTGAATGCGCTTTGATATCAAAGCCCGATATATTTTTATGCGATATCCGGATGTCCGGAATGGACGGACTGACATTTATAAACGAAGCAAAAAAAGTGACTCCCGACAGCCTGTATATTATAATCAGCGGGTACAACGACTTTCTTTATGCCAAAAAGGCTATAGACCTGGGGGCTTTCGGCTATTTATTAAAACCCGTTCAGGTTGATGAGTTGAAAGAAAAAATTGAAAACTGTATTAAAAAGATCAATACTATGAGGCTGCAAAAAGCTGAAGAGGAAAATCCGGGCAGGGAAAAAAAGGAATCGCTGCCTGATAACTTAAGCTGGTTTAACCCGGGAGGATCCAACCGTATTATATGGGAAATTAAACAATATATACAAAAGAATATAGCAGAGGATATAAATCTTAATATAATTGCTGAAAAATTTTATTATAACCCCAGTTATATAAGCAGACTTTTCAAGGCTGAACTTGGTATAAACTTTATCGATTATATTGTTGAGCAGAAGCTGGAGTATGCTATGAGACTGTTGAAAGAAACCAATTACAAGTTTTATGTAATTGCCGGGATGGTCGGCTATAAGGACTATAAATATTTTTCGGGAATTTTCAGGAAGTGTGTAAAAATGACCCCCATTGAATATAGAAATAAATGGTGCCAGGATGCTTAGAAACAATTTTATAATAAATCCGTTTGCCGGGAATATAAAAAATAAGTTTTTAATAACCTTTTTGGTTTTATCTCTGCTTCCTCTTATTTCCGTTGCAAGTTTTACATATTACTATTCATCTGTAACTGTAGAAAAGGAATTCATTGCAATATCAAACAGAAATTTGCTTCAAATATCGGAAAATATCGACTACAGCTTAAGACAGCTTGATATAATTTCGTTATTGTCTTTAAATGACCGCGAAATACAGGAGTTATTGGACAGGAGCAATAAAGACGGTTATTTTTTGACTATTGGCGATAGAGAGAGAATGGAGCAATTCTTAACAAATTTAAATATTTTGAGGGAGGATATATCGGGGATATATATTCTTTCGGGACGGAATGTTTACTACCATTACCTTTACGGTGTGGGAATAATGACCGGATATGATTATGCCGGACAGGAATGGTATAAGAAAATTCTGAAAGGAGATGGCGAACGTGTATTGTTCGGCACCCACAAACCTTTTATTGAAAAGAATTCGGATAGCCTTGTATTTTCCCTTGCAAGGGTTATTAAAGATGTAAATAACGGCAGAAACCTTGGAGTTATAGTAATAGACGCCAACTTTAGATTGATCAGCGATTTATGCGGGAAAACCCTGGACAAGAATGGCTGGGCTGAAATAACGGATAACGAAGGAAAATTGATTTATTCGCCTAATAAAAGCCAGATCAGTACAAAAATAAATCTGAAAGATTCGGTTTTAAATGAAATACTGGGTAAAAAAGGCGGAGATACGACTTTAAATATTAATAACGATAAAATTTTTATTAATTATATAACATCTGATTATTCCGGATGGAAAGTATTGCAGTTTATTCCAAAAAGGGAAATGAACCGGACAATTACAGCAATAGGTAAGTTTATATTCGTAGCAGGTGCAATATGCCTCATAATTTCTATTTTATTGTCGTTTTTGCTATCCGGAAACTTTTCGAAACCTTTAGTTGATCTGAATACAGTAATGAGAAAAATTGGAAAAGGTGATTTTTCTCAACACTTTAACATCAAAAGAGATGATGAGATCGGCCAATTGATGACAGCTGTGAACGATATGGCGGTCAGTCTGCTAAAACTTATGGCGGAAACTTCTGAAGCGCAAGTCAGACAGAATAATGCCGAGTTAAAACAAAAGGATGCCGAGCTCAAACAAAAGGACGCCGAGTTGAAAGCCTTGCAGAACCAGATAAATCCGCATTTTCTGTATAATACGCTGGAGACCGTTCAAATGAAAGCAGTGATCAATAAGCAATCCCATATAGCGGAAATGGTCGCCGCGCTGGGAAAATTATTTGAATACAGCATAGGCAAGGGCAGCTATTATGTGAAATTTGAAGAGGAAATGAAGTATATAGACTTGTATATTAAATTGCAAAAAATGAGATATGGCAATAAAATTGAATATATCATCAGGGCTGACGAAGAATTTAAAAAGTCATTTACCCTTAAGTTCATATTGCAGCCAATTATTGAAAATTCAATTCAACACGGCCTTGAAAACAAATCCGGAAAAGGTGTTATAGATTTGTATGGTATTGTCTTCGAAGATATGGTGCTTATCAGAATATCGGATAATGGAATAGGTATTGATAAGGATGAGCTTGAAAACATACGGTCGGCATTATGTAATACCGGGGATTATGATCAGAAAAACATGAATATAGGTATTAAAAATGTAAACGACAGAATAAAGCTGTTCTTTGGAGAGCAATACGGTCTTGATATTGACAGCTGCAACGGAATCGGCACGTGTGTTACAATTAAACTTCCCTATATAAAAAAGTTAAATATATAAACAGAATATAAGCACTTATGAAAATATAACTTCCGATATAAAATTCCGCAAACGCAGTCCATCCGGCCAGCATTTGCAGAAAAATCGGAAGTAATATTTTCAGTGCTCCTAAATGTGAAGAAAATAAAGTGTAAAAAAACTCTACCCAAATGTAAAATTACTTATATATTAAAAGCATTTCGGCCGTATTAGAATGATGTTGGCAGGAAAAAACCAGTTAAAAAATCAAAGGAGTGAGTCGAATGCTGAAAAAACTAATCGGAATGGTACTGGCTGTTGTTCTTATTACAAGTATTTTTGCAGGATGCGGGGCTCAAAAGGAGGGTGCACAGAAGGAAGGGAGCGATAACGTGCAAAAGGAAGTTACGCTCAATTACTGGGCTTATTGGTTGTGGAGCGGTATTAAAGGCGATGAAAAGGATGGACAGCCTGAGGATTGGCACAAGTATGTTTTAAATAAATTTACGGAATCGAATCCAAAGATTAAGGTAAATTTCGAAATGATACCATGGGCAGGCGGACCTGAAAAGGTTAATGTCGCCATTGCTTCCAAAACCCAGCCGGATGTTTTGATTGACTCTGAAAACAGGGTAAAAGGCTATGCTGCAAGGGGAGCAACCTTAGCGGTAGATGAATTTTTCACCAAGGAGGAAATTGACGGTTATATTGACAAAGGCTGGGATTCGGGCAAATATGCCGTTGATGGAAAGCATTATTTTGTCCCCTTTGGATTTGCGGATACTTATCTGGTGATAAACAAAACAATATTTGATGAAGCCGGAGCAACAAATCTGCTTCCAAACAATGAACTGAATACCTGGACTTTTGACGAATTCAAAACAGCCTTGAAAGCTGTAAGTAAAAATGGTATATACGGGTTCGGATTAACTGCCAAAAATGAGCAGGGTGATTCAAACAACTTCTCTTTTCTATTTGGATTCGGGGCAAGGACATTCAGTCCCGATTTATCCAAGATTGTATTGAATTCACCTGAAGGAGTAAAAGGGATGGAATTTCTTTTGTCCCTGGTCGAAGAGAAACTGACGGCTCCGAATCCTGAAACGCAAGCCGACCTTAATGAATTGTTCACACAGAAGAAACTTGCAATTATTGGCGGAGCGCCCAGTACGGAAGATACAATAAATGCCGATCTTAAAAACGGGAAAATTCAAGGACCTTTTGAGTTGGCCAGAGCAATGTATCCCAACTTACCCGGGAAAGATCCTGTAGGCTTCAGTAATAATGTAGGCGTGGCGGTCTTTAAGTCCGGGGATGCCGACAGGGAAGCTGCAGCGGTAAAACTGGCTAAATATTTTGGAAGCGCCGAAATAGAAAAGACGATTGCCGCAGGCGGATTTGTACCTTTTGTTAAGTCGGCTGTAAAAGATGCTATCGGCGGCAGCGCAGGATTAAAATATGCAGCCGATACATACAAATTCATGGTTGACCCGGGATTTGGAAAATTGGGATACGCAGAAGTCAGAGCGGCCTTTTATCCTGAACTCCAGGCAGTATTTATCAAAACAAAAACACCCCAACAGGCCCTGGATGATTTTGTAAAGATTGCAACTGAAAAAGTGGCGAAGGCGGCAGAAAAGAAATAACAATCAAAAATAATAAATAAAGGCCTTCTTCCAGAGGCCTTTATTTATTATAAAACCAAAATCTTAACTCAAACATAAAAGAAAGCAGGGGTCTTCATGCAATGGACTTTATTAAAAGCAAACGTTTTAAAAATCAGTTCTGGGGATACTTTTTCATCCTGCCCGGATTAATATTTTTCATAATTTTTGTGGTAGTACCTTTAATAAGTTCCCTGTTTTTAAGTCTATACAGCTATAATTCATTACAATATAAATGGATAGGATTTAAAAATTATATAGATTTAATTAACGATGTTATATTTCATAAAGCGCTCATAAATACATTCGTTTTTGTACTCTGGATCGTGCCTCTGACCATGGTTTTTTCACTGTTGATTTCGATTTTAATATTAAGGAAAACCGAAAAGCTGCAATCCTTTTTCAAAGCTTCGTTTTATTTATCGGTTGTTGTCAGTGTAGTTTCTATTTCCCTTGTCTGGAATTGGATTTACAATCCTGCGTATGGATTTGCCAACTATTTGCTTTCTCTTATAGGAATAGACCCTGTTAACTGGCTTGGGAATCCAAAGTATGTCATTGCATCCATATCCCTGATTGTTATAATATACAGCCTGGGGCAGCCTATAATATTATATACGGCTTCGCTCGGGGCATTGCCGGATACGTATTTTGAGGCTGCGGAAATAGACGGGGCTAATGAATGGCAAAAGTTTTTCAAGGTTACCTTTCCTCTTCTTGTACCGACTACGTTGTATATTTTTATAACAACTATAGTGGGCGCATTTCAGACTTTTGTACTGGTGCATTTATTAACGGGCGGCGGACCCAATTATGCTTCCACTACCGTCCTTTACCTCATGTACAAAACTGCCTTTTCCTATACTGATTTCGGATTGGCCTCTGCGATGGGAATCGTCCTGTTTGTGATAGTTGCAGGGTTTTCAGCAATACAGTTTAAATTATTCTCAAGCAGTGTAGAATATTGAGGGGTGACAAGGTGATGGACACGAAAACAAATTTCAGGAATAGTATTTTTTCCAGTATTGTTTTGCTTATAGCGGCTGTTTTTTTTCTATTTCCTTTATTCTGGATGGTTTCCGGTTCTTTCAAGCCGAGTATGGATAACTTGAAAATTCCGCCCGACCTTTTTCCTTTTCCGCCGGTATTGGATAACTTCCGGGAATTGATTTTGAAAGGGAGCTTTTTCAGATGGTTTTTCAACAGCTTTTTTGTTTCGGCAATTACTACTTTTCTCATAGTTATTGTAAGTTCCATGGCTGGTTATTCACTCTCCAAAAAACGGTTTTACGGCAGAAATGTCCTGTTCTACACAATAGCAATGTCTATCATGATACCCAGGCAAATACTGCTTGTCCCGCTTTTCACCGTAGTAAAGACATTCAACATGTTTGATACGTATGCCGGTTTGATTCTGCCGGCGATAGGATGGCCCCTGGGGATTTTTTTAATGAGGCAGTTTATAATAACTTTACCCAACGAATTATTAGATGCATCAATTATTGATGGATGTGGGGAGATAAGGAAGTTTATAACAATTGTTTTTCCAATGGCGAAACCGGGGATAGGCGCACTTGCCATATTCACCTTTGTTGATTCGTGGAATGACTATTTATGGCAGCTGCTGGTAACAAAATCAAAAAATATGTATACGCTTCCGTTAGGGATAGCCAACCTGCAGCAGCTATATTCGACAGACTTTGGATTATTGATGGCTGGAGCTGTTGTATCGGCATTGCCCACAATAGTAATTTTCCTCAGATTCCAGAAATACTTTACCAAAGGGATAACGCTGGGTGCTATAAAAGGGTGATTTACGGAAGCAGCCTTTTTGTCCGCAGCTTCGGCCATACGGTACACTGTGTAAAACCCTCGGCATAGTCGGCGCCGCATTGCAGTCCCCTGAATTTTGATACTGTCCTGACAAAATCGGAAAAGTCAATATTGTCATGCTCCCTCATCCATTTTATCTGACTCTGATGGCATTCAAGCATTTTGACTTTTGTTTCGATGGTATCTGTTATATTTACATATTCTGTCGGAAGAAAATTCACTCCGGCAAGAGTATCCATATAATATATCGGAGTTAATTCCGGATAAAAAGGACTACTGGTCTCAAAGTGAGGGACGCTTGCCGTAAAGCTGGCGTCAAATACTATCTTACCCGTCTCGATGTGATCCTTCATATAGTCGTTTGGGCTGTGAGTTATGATAAATTCAGGTTTTACAAATCTTATTATGTCTACTATTTTTTTAACTAAATCTTCATTATCGGACCTGATGCATAAATCGGGCAGATTCAGATTAATGACTTCCGCACCGATTATTGCACCGGCGGTTTCCGCTTCTTTTACTCTTATTTTTTTTAATTCATCCGGCGCTATGACAGCGTGTCCCATATTTCCATTGGTAATATGGCACATGAAAATACCGGTTCCCTGAAGGGCAAGCTTTGCAAGAGTCCCGCCGCATCCGATTTCCAGATCATCGGGATGAGCTCCGATGGCTAATACTTTCATGCATGTTTTCCTCCTTGTTCGAGTATGTATCAATAATATAACATTTAAAAACATATTGTCAAGAATTAATGGTATTTTGACTATAATCCGACCGAATTGAAAAATTATATTGACATTGGGGCACTTTGATTTTATTATGAAGATATAAGCTATAGTATTAATTCAACTTGATGAAAGTAAAATAATACCTCTAAAAAGATATTACATTTAGACGTAACATTTAAAGCATAACATTTAAGAAATAACATTTATTATAACTTGTGCGATCATTTTTTTCAGATTTAAGTACTAAGAAATTGAATGTATATTTCTTACCAGGAGGGATTTACATTGTACAGATTGCTTATTGTAGAGGATGAAGAAATCATAAGAAGAGGTCTGAAGAACAATATCCCATGGAATGAAATGGATTTTGAAGTAGTCGGGGAAGCAGAGAACGGGAGTATTGCCCTGGATATAATTCCGGCACTGCACCCGGATGTTATTCTAACCGATATAAAAATGCCTGTAATAGATGGCATTGAGTTGATGTCCGTATTGAAAAACAGGAATCCGGATATTAAGGTAGTTATTTTTAGCGGATATAGCGAATTTGAATATGCAAGAAAAGGGATTGAATTCGGAGCGTATTATTATTTATTGAAACCAACCAGAAAGAATTCCATTAAAGAAGTATTTACAAGACTTAAAAATGAAATAGATAACATATCCCGTAAAAATGCTGAATTTGAGGAACTTATAAAGAAAGTCCGGTCAACTTTGCCTTCGGTGGAAGAGTATGAAAGCAAGCCAATAATGTCATCTGCTGTAAACAGAGTTATCACATTTTTAAAA
The DNA here is from genome assembly GCA_012027035.1 of Ruminiclostridium sp. Taxonomy (GTDB): domain Bacteria; phylum Bacillota; class Clostridia; order Acetivibrionales; family DTU013; genus MnB-11. The sequence continues at coordinate 9,075 of VEPD01000386.1, forward strand.
GAAAACTACAATAGAAAAATTTCTCTTAATGAAGTGGCGGAATATGCATTCATGAGTCCATCCCATTTTTGTACTTTTTTTAAGCAGGAAACCGGATGTACTTTTATTGATTTCCTATCTGTCATCAGGATAGACAAAGCAAAAGAACTTATGCAGAATCCCGAGCTTAGGGTCTATGAAATTGCGGATATGGTCGGATATGACGATTGGAATTATTTCAGCAAAATTTTTCGTAAAATAACTGGTGTTAATCCTACGCAATATAAGAAATGTAAATGGAAGATACATTAATTAAATAAGGACAGGAAAAATTTGTGATGAAGCCTTTGAAAATACTAACCAGAAAGCCTTTAAAAGCCGATTTGAGAAGAATTTTGCATGGTATTTCAATATTGCTGGTAATAATATTTCTTTTAGTTGAAAACCTGGTTTCATATAATGTGACAAAAAGTATAATTTTAGGTAAAATTGAAAAAATAGATGAAAGTAATCTGAGACAGGTCAAGAACAGATTAAATTATTCTGTCGGTGAAATAGAAAAGGTTATTGAGAAAACAAGAGAAAATTCCCAGCTTCAGAATTTCATGCATCAATATAATGTTAACAAAAACAATACCTATGAAAAATTGAGAATAAAAACCGATATAGAAAACGAGCTTCTTGGAATTATAGAAGTTTACAAAAATATCCGTTCTATTGTTGTCATTGTGGATGAGGAAGCTTTCACTGCAAGAATTGGTTATTCTTCACAGTCATACAGCGATTTGATAAATTCAGACATTTATAAGACGATAAAGGCGAGCGGGCATGATATTGAAGCCGTTCTTACTGATATATACAATAGTAATTCCCTGGATAAAAATAGCAGTATAGGCTTTGCTACCGGCTTTTATAACGGAAATGTAAAAACCGGAGTATTGCTTATTGAGATGAAATATGACTGGATGAATTCATTATTTAAAAGCAATGACAAGATTATTATTGTTAACAACAAACAAAAATCTATGGTTTGGTCGGGCAGTAGCATGGCAAATGATATTTACAGCAGTATTAATAATGATTTAAATTCCGATAGCGGGTCATTAAAGAAGCAGGTGGATAATGATATATTCAAGATATTTTATATAAAAACATGGTATAAAGACTGGTTTGTTATCACATTTGACAATGTTTCAAATACATCCAGGGAAATTAACAAGGCTGTAGTATTTATAGTGATTTCTTTTACAATCAGCTTGCTTCTGAGTTTGATCATTGCCTTTTCGCTTTCAAAAAGAATAGTTAAACCTCTTAATGATCTTACAAAAGCAATAGGAAGTTATAGAGGACAGAAAAAAGCCAATTATATCAGTAAGGTAAAAATGCGATTGAGCTTGAGGGATAATATCATGTTGTATTTTATAATAATATTAACCGTACCTATGGTTATAAACAGTCTTACACTCTATTTCACTTTGTCCAGAGTTATTGAAAATAAATACAAGCAGTCGATATTACTGACCTTTAATCAAACTTTAAGCAATATCGACTATTTTATTGAAAACAGCAACAGGATATCCATGAACATTATGTTTGATAAAAATATCCGGAATTACCTGATTAAAGACTATTCAGATGAAAATTACAAGCTGCCGACAAGTGGATTTAATGATTTAAAAAAGGCTATTAATGAAAACATATCCCTGGGAGAAGATGTTTTTGAAATATGTCTTTACAATAAAACAGGGAAACTCATTTTCTCAACTTCTTTTTTCAACCAGGACGACATTAGTGAGGAACTGCGAAAAAAAATCGACGGGACATATACAAATGTATTATGGTCATTTAACAATAAGGATATATACAATAGAAATACAATAAAACTTTTCCGAAAAATAAAGAAAAGCGAGGATGAAGCAGGTATTTCATCGGACTTGAGTACTGCCGGATATATTTCCATGACTTATAATGAAGTCGGCTTTGAGAAATTATATAAAGACATAAGCATTGGCGACGGTAAGGTATTTGTTGTTGATGATTCAGGGACAATTATTTCACATAATATAAAATCGTTGATAGGTCAGAATATTAGTATTAACATTGAAAAAAATATAACTCCGGCAGAAAGCACATTTGAATATCGTATTGGAAGCCCGGATATTTTTGTCTATGCAAAGTGTTCAAGCGTACCTTTGATATTAACGGGTGAGATTCCTTACGACGAGGTTTCTAAAGACAATAGGCGTATTTTGATATCAAATCTGTATACCTTTTTCATATGCATTTGCTTCATTGCTGTTTTATCATTCCTGATATCCAACAGCATTGCAAACTCTATCAACAGGTTGAATAATATTTTGATTAAATTCGGTAATGGGGATAATACGGTTGATTTTATGGGGAAAGCATATATTAATGAAATAGAGGAAATGGGTGAGGCTTTCAACAGTATGTCCATACGTATTCAGGAATTAATTGACGAGGTATATGTTTCTCAAATAAAGGAGATGCAACTCGAAAGTGAAAAAAAGAATGCGGAAAATGAAAAAAAGAGCGCGGAGTTAATTGCGCTGCAGGCGCAGATCAACCCGCACTTCCTTTACAATACGCTGGAATCCATAATATGGCTTATTGACGAAGGCAGCAAGGATAAAGCTTCGGAAATGATAGCATCCCTGGGAGATTTGTTCCGTCTTGGGATCAGAAATGCCGATCAATGTGTAAGGATAGAGGAAGAGATAAAGCATGCAATGACATATGTAGCAATACAAAAGATAAAATTCGGCGACAAGCTTGCAGTTCAATGGTTTATTTGCGACGGGCTGCTGTCATATATGACGCCAAAGCTTATTTTACAGCCTCTTATTGAAAACTCTATCCACCACGGCATTCAGAAAAAGCCTGAAGGTGGATTTATAAGCATACACATTTATGAAGAATGCGGGAATGTACTGGTTAAGGTCGCTGATAACGGCATTGGGGTTGAACCGGAGCGTTTAAAGGAAATTCAGAAGGTTCTGGGAGGAGAACTTAAGGGTACAAGCATTGGAATATTTAATGTTCAGAAACGAATCCAGCTATACTTCGGTATGGAATATGGGGTTGTAATGGAGAGTACTGCAGGCGAAGGAACAACTGTTATTG
>VEPD01000478.1 GCA_012027035.1 Ruminiclostridium sp.
TAACTGATTTTCTGAGCTGTAACGGATATCTGGATGACGGTCAAAGTGGTAAAAGCGGGAACAGTGCCAATGAGAAGCAATATGAAACGGCTGTCAGCCGGAAAGCTGAAAAAGGCATGGGTGAAAATGACATGGATGAAAAAGGCATAAATACGGTTACAATGGTGCTAAGCGAGCTTAAGAAGGGCCAGAGGGGAAAAGTTGTAAAGGTTTCGACAAAAGGCGCTATTCGCCGCCGTATAATGGAAATGGGGATAATTACCGGCACTGAGATTCTGGTAAAAGGTTTTGCACCATTAGGGGATCCCATGGAACTTGGAATAAAGGATTATAATTTAAGTCTGCGGAAAGCAGAAGCATCTGGGATTATTATTGAGGTGCTTTGACTGTAAACACAATGATTGTCTGTATGTTTTAGCACTACAACGAAGGTTATACTAATATACCGGCATGTATCTAGACAAGGGAGTTTCTGCTTTGAAAGTTAGGCTAAACTAACAAATGCGGAGGTTATAGAGCTATGGAAAAAGAAGCATCCAAAGAAAAGGAAATAGTAGTAGCTATAGCAGGGAATCCCAATTGTGGTAAGACTGTTATTTTCAACAGTCTGACGGGAGCAAGGCAGCATGTGGGAAATTGGCCGGGAGTCACTGTTGAAAAAAAGGAGGGCAGCTTTGTTTATAACGGAAAGCAGGTAAAGGTGGTCGACCTTCCGGGTACATACAGCCTTGGCGCGTATTCGGAGGATGAAGCGGTAGCCAGGGATTATATCTTGTTTGAAAAGCCCGATGTGGTTGTCAATGTAATTGATTCAACAAATATGGAAAGGAGTATGTACCTTACGGGTCAGTTGCTGGAGATGGGTGTAAAAGTCATCATAGCACTTAACATGTATGATGAGGCCAGGTCCAGGAACATAGAAATCGATATGAAAAAGATGTCGCTGCTCTTAGGGGTTCCTGTCCTTCCTACCGTAGCTACAAAGAATCAGGGAATAACGGAGCTTGAACGGCAGATGCTGGAGACATCAAGTAAACCTGCAGCTGAGACTTCGGATATTAATTATGGGAATGATGTCGAAGAGGTTCTCAAATGGCTTCAAAATGGATTTAAAAAAGACGCCGCACTATCTGATTATAATCCCAGATCGCTGGCAGTAAAGTTTCTTGAGGGAGATACAGCCATAGAAGGAATACTGAAGAATAGCCCGGGATATGCAGCGCTGAAGGATTACCGCGACAATTGGGTAAAAAAGCTGGAATCCATGTGGGGAGACGACATTGAAGCATTTTTCACTGAAAAAAGGTATGGCTTTATAAGCGGGATTATCAAAGAAACTTTAAAAAAATACATATCTGCGGAAGAGAAACAATCCATATCGGATAAGATCGATAAAGTAGTCACAAACCGCTTTCTTGGAATACCTATATTCTTATTTGCAATGTGGGGCGTTTTTCAGTTCACATTCACACTGGGAACCCCAATAGCCGATTTGATTGATTCCTCCTTCGGATGGCTTGGTTCACTGATCAAAGGCTTGTTGGAAGCTGCCGGTGCGCCTGAACTATTAAATTCATTGATTGTCAGTGGAATAATAGGCGGAGTCGGATCGGTAATTGTATTCATGCCTAATATATTCCTGTTGTTCTTTGCAATCTCACTTCTGGAGGACAGCGGCTATATGGCGAGGGCAGCTTATATTACAGACCGGTTCATGCATACCCTGGGCTTGCACGGCAAATCCTTCATCCCCATGATAGTGGGCTTCGGATGCAATGTGCCGGGTATACTTGCTACAAGGACTCTCGATAATAAACGGGACAGACTTGTGACGATTTTAATCAATCCACTGATGTCATGTTCGGCAAGGCTGCCGGTATATATACTTTTTACAGGGGCTTTCTTTTCGGTGCAGCAAGGCTTGATAATATTCTCATTATACCTTTTGGGAATAGTACTTGCCATTTTAATGGGAGTTATATTCAA
>VEPD01000060.1 GCA_012027035.1 Ruminiclostridium sp.
GATCATTCCTATATGGACTATGGGCACAATAAAGCATGAACAAGTATCGCCTGTAATTGCAGCCGTAGCTTCCGGAGTCGGCATTGCAGGCTGCCATGGAGGTATGTGCGATGCTTTCCGTAACTGTGTGGAATGGCAGTTTATGACAGGTGGGCAGTGGGTATCCCATCCGGGCGGTGACGGGGTTGAATACACTGTCAATGTAAAAAGCGGCTCAAGTCCTATTGTCAAAGGGATAGAGGATTTTAATGTCAAAAGTGAACAGTATTATGTTCATATTGATCCGGCAAACGAAGTTCTGGCAACTACACGCTTTCCTGTAGTGAACTGGTATCATTCCTCCAACGGACAGGTGGACGTACCGGTAATGTGGACAAAAAAATGGGGCATGGGCAGGGTGTTTTATACTTCTCTGGGTCATCATGCCGACGTCGTTGATAAGGGGCCTGCGCTTGAAACCATCAGACGCGGCTTTTTGTGGGCTGCAGAGGGTAAGGATCTTGTAATGAAAGCCGGATATGATGCATCAAAATATGAAGATAAGGTACACAAAATGTTTTAGCGGAGGTGTGAATCAATGAAAAGAGTAAAAACAGGAATTATAGGTTGTGGGAATATAAGCGGCATTTATTTGACAAACTGTACGAAAGTATTCAAAGCGCTTGATGTAGTGGCTGTTGCCGATCTGGATATAAGCAGGGCAGAAGCAAAGGCGGCCGAACATGGCATTCCAAGGGCTTGTACAGTGAAGGAACTGCTTTCCGATCCGGAAATTGAAATCGTAATAAATCTTACCATACCGGCAGCGCATGCCGAGATAAACATGGCGGCTCTGGAGGCAGGCAAGAATGTGCATGTTGAGAAACCGCTGGCCATCACCCGCGAAGACGGAAGAAAAATATTAGCGCTTGCCAAAGCCAAAGGACTGCTGGTGGGGTGTGCCCCCGATACCTTCATGGGCGGAGGAATTCAGACCTGCCGAAAGCTTATTGATGACGGCTGGATAGGCAAACCGGTGGCAGCAACAGCCTTTATGACCTGTCACGGACATGAAAGCTGGCACCCTGATCCTGAGTTCTATTACAAGGTCGGCGGCGGGCCTATGTTCGACATGGGGCCATATTACCTGATAGCTCTTGTTAATCTCATAGGCCCTGTAGCAAGGGTTACAGGCTCTGCTAAGGTTACCTTCCCTGAAAGGACAATCACGAGCGCTCCAAAATACGGTACAAAAATATCAGTCGAAACTCCTACGCATTTAGCCGGTGTTATGGATTTCGAAAATGGCGCTGTAGGTACAATAATAACAAGCTTTGATATATGGCATGCAAACCTTCCCAGAATTGAAATCTACGGCACGGAAGGTTCATTGAGCGTTCCCGATCCTAATAACTTTGGCGGTCCGGTGCTTGTAAGAAGACACAATACCGCTCAGTGGAGCGAGATTCCATTGACCCATGGTTATGCTGAAAACAGCAGAGGCATCGGTGTCTGCGATATGGCATATGCGCTGAGAAAAGGAAGGTCCAACAGGGCGGACGGCAAGCTTGCAATGCATGTGCTTGATATAATGCACGGCTTCCACGATGCATCAAAAGAAGGCAAACACTGCGATATAACAGAAAAGTGTGAGAGACCTGCTGCATTGCCTTTAGGCCTGGCTTCCGGGGAAGTGGATTAGGCAGTAATATATTGCTTTAAATACATTTGGAATGATATAATTAATGTGAAACATCATTAAGCTCTTCATTAAGCCGGTATGAACCGGAACCCGGGTTCGGTTTCACCATATAACGGTCCACAACTTCCGGCTGGCAAATCTGTTTTGACCGAAATACATAAACTTGGAAACTAACATTTATATGAATTACAAATGGAGAGAATATAATGTATAAGCTAAAAGATATGATTGGTTTCGGAAATAACAGACGGAGTGTTTTTTTAAAACTTTTTATATCATATATTCTTATTATCTTGCTGACAGTATCTACAGGAGGGATATTGTACAAAAAAGTCGAGCAAATAATGAAAGATAATACCAACCGTTACAACCTTGCCATGCTTGAGCAGGTAAGGCAGGTCATGGATGGGAATCTGAAAGAGGTCGATCAGCTGACAAATCAAATATCCTTCAACCCCAAGGTTGTAAATATGTTGAGCTCAAACAAATTATCAGAACTACCAAGAGCTTACCAATTTTTAGATTTAAAAATAGAATTTAATAAATTCAAAACGCCAAGTAATTTCATATATTATTTTTATGTTTACTTTTTTAAAGATGATGTTGTCATTACTGCTAACACAAAGATAAACTCAAAAATATTCTATAGCAACATATATAGTTATAAAGAACTTGATTATAACCAGTGGTATGAAATGTTAAAAAGTTATAATAATAAAACTTACCTGCCATCAATGGTAGGTGGCAGCCGTGCAAATTTTGAAGACAAAGTAACAGAAAACAACATAACATATATTCAATCGCTGCCGTTTGGCGAAAAAAACTATTTGAGCGGAAGTCTTGTAATACTTATAAATGAAAAAAAAATCAAAGAACTGATGGAGAATATTAAGCTGGCAAATAGCGGTTATGTATATATACTGAACAGTAAAAATGAGATCATAATGAATACTTATAACAATCCTATAATTGGAAATATAGATTATTCCTATCTAAAAAAAGATACTGACATATTTGAACAGAAAATAGATGGGAATAATTTGATGATTTCCTATTCAACTTCTACGCAAAATGACTGGAAATATATATCAGTAGTGCCGGAAAATGAGTTTATGGAACGAGTAAACCATGTAAAAGCATGGGGTTTCGGTATTATTTTATTTTACTTTGTCGGAGGCCTTGTATTATCTTATATAATGGCATATAAAAACTACAATCCCATTAAGAATATATTAAATGCAATAATTGGTGCAAAAAAAGCGGGTATCGGGAGAATATCAAATGAATATGAGTTTATTAAGAGGACAATACTGGATGAATTGAATGAAAAGAAAAACCTTAATGAGATTATTCATCAACAGATGCCGGTAGTAAGAAATAATTTTCTCCGCCGCCTTATAAAAGGATATGTGGACTATTCCTCCATTACGGACAGTTCACTTGATTTGATGGGTATAAATTTCATATCGGATCACTTTGCGGTCTTACTGGTAGATATAGAAGACTGCAGCAGGTTTTCCGAAGAGAATTCGGAAAGCAAATGGACGCTGGCAAGGATTATGTTAACCGATACGATGGGAGAATTAGCCGATGAACATAACGGCAGGCATGTAGTTGAGCTTGAAAAGAGCAGGCTTGCAGTATTGATTAATTTCAGGAATGACAGGTTGAACGACGCCATTGCAGATATGGGTAATATGGCAGGTACACTTAAAGATATTCTTGAAAACAAATTCAGTATATTTATTACAGTGGGGATAAGCAATGTCCACAACGGCATAAGCTGTATAGAAGATGCTTTTAAAGAAGCGTCGAAAGCTGTCGATTACAAGATTGTCAGGGGTATAAACAGAATAATATATTATACGGAACTTAAAGATACGGAACAGTACTATTATTATCCCATGGAAATAGAAATGAAGCTCATGAATTTTGTAAAAGCAGGCGACTATGATAATGTTGAAAAGATACTGGATGATGTTTATGAAGAGAATTTTAAATCACATCATATCGGCATGGAGATAGGGCAGTGTCTTTTTTTCAACATAATGAGCACTCTTATTAAAGTATTGAATTCGTTCAGTATAAAAATAAATAATATTATAGAAGATAAATTTGATATAATAAAACAGCTTACCAACTGCAGTACTGTAGATGAAATGCATGTGAAACTAAAATCTACTTATAAAAATATATGTAATTATATTAAAATGAATCAAAACAGCAGCAGCCAGTTGCTGGAGAGGATAATAGAACATATAGAGCATAATTATGCAGACAATATGCTTAGTCTTAATTCCATTTCTGAAAAATTCAATATAACACCTCAGTATTTATCTGCGTTTTTCAAGAACAACAAAGGGATGAATATCAGTGATTATATAGCGAAAGCGAGGATTGAGAAGGGAAAGACGCTTCTTAAAGATAAGACGCTGACGCTATCCGATATTGCCCGGATCGCAGGATTTGCAAACGAAGCGGGTCTTATAAGGGTATTCAAGAAATACGAGGGAGTTACACCCGGCAAATACAGGGATTAAATTAATCAATATTAAAAAATTGCAATCAACATTAAATAATTGATATTTGAATTATTAATTTTTGATAGTGTTTATTAAATATTTGAAATTTACTTTTATTTAGTAAACTCTTACTATTATATACAATTGATATAATTATTTAAAAGGAGGAATGTGTTTATAAGAATCAACTTTACCCGTATTTCCGACTGTTTGTAGCCCTATTGTCAGCGTATCTTGTTTGCTGGATGTGGTACAAGAACAGGCGACAAAAATCTACTGAACAATCTACTGAACAATCTACTGCACAGTCTCCTTCCAGCTCCGGCACAGCTACCTCAAGCAGCCAAGCGGAAACTCCGAAGTTACCCATTGCGTACAAATTGCTGACGTTGTCCTTTGTCTGTATTTTCAGATAAAAATACTGCCGAAAAAGAGAGACGCCTTAAAGACATGGGTGTCAAGTTAATGCACATTGGGACAAACTTTCCACAATAAAAAATCAATCTTCATCGTTGGTCGGGGAAAAAGCTATTTCTTTGAAAATGAAAGGAGAATGGGTATGAGTATAAAAAGGATAAATATGCATAAAGTAATTGTTTATTTGCTAACAGGTATTTTTTTGTTAAGTTTGGTGGTATTATCTCCGACAAATATAGCAAAAGCTGAAGGAGTAATTAAATATGTTGCTGTGTCCGGAAGCGGATATACTGCAGATTATTATTGCGACGGCACAGATGATCAGGCTGAAATAAATCAGGCGATTATGGATGTATCTGCAGTCAGTTCACAGGCAAACCCGGGGACAGTACATTTATATCCGGGGACTTACTATACCCTTTCTGAAGTATATCTAAAAAATTATGTTATTCTTGAAGGAGATAGTAAAACAGATACTACTATTAAAAACGTTTCAGAAGTCCGAAATCAATGGAGGTTTATTATTAAACAAGATGCTGTTAGTTATGCTACAGTAAGAAATTTGACAGTGCGGGGAGTTTTTGGCGAGAGCCCATATAATCAAAGTTATACCGACAGATCATGGTTAGGAATCTCGGCATCCAGTAATTCCTCAAATCTTACGATCGATAATGTAGATATCAGGAATACGATGGGTGATGCTATTAAAGGCGCGTGTCCCAATTTAACGGTTTCAAATATAAGTATAATTAATACCGGACATAGCGGCATATGGTTTGTTGGTGGAAACGGACCGATAACTGTAGCAAATATTTATATCGAATACACGTGGAATTCGGGTGTTCGTATCTCTCGGACAAATAATATTACGTTAGATAATATAGAGATAGTTGATTCCTGGGATTGGGATGTTGAAATGTTCCAGGATGGTACAACTGATTGGTGTTATAATATATCGTTTAATAATTTAAAGACTAAACTGCGTAATCGTACATCAAACGCAAACAGCATTGCGATACTTAGCAATTTTGCTATTACCGGCGGTGTTTTCAAGTATCACGATATATCGTTTAAAAATTCTGTTATAGACAGTTTAAGAGGAACCAACCGTGGAGATTATACACCGGGTTATGATAATATACCCGGAGCGGGAATCTATGTAAGAAATGCCGATAACGTCACTTTTGACAATGTAACTGTATATGATGCGAAGGATGATGGCATAGATTTTGATAATGATCTGGCTAATGGAGCTCCTTCGACCCATACCGTAAAAAACAGTATTATATCAAATAGCGGTGGGTACGGGATCAGCAAACTTAACTACAGCAACATAACTGTAAATATCGATAACAATGATTTTTACCAGAATACTTCCGGTAACTTAGGTGGCGGAGCGTCAGCCGGAACAGGCAACATAAATGCCGACCCGTTATTTTACAGTCCTTCCGGTGACGCAAACGGTAACAACGATTTCCATCTCAAATCAGAATATGGGCGCTGGAACGGTACTTCATGGGAAACAGACGCAGTCACTTCCGAATGTATTGATGCCGGTGATCCTAATTCGGAGTACTCACTTGAGCCGGCTCCAAACGGTGGCCGCATAAATATGGGTGGCTATGGGAACACTGCCGAAGCATCAAAAAGTTCTGGTAGCACACCAACGCCAGGATCAACACCAACACCAACGCCA
>VEPD01000215.1 GCA_012027035.1 Ruminiclostridium sp.
CTTATAATCTATTATAGTTTATATGGTTTGACGTATCAAGTTAGCTTTAAGTTCAATTGTATTACAATTTGATTAAGCACTGATGAAAATATAACATCCGCTATGGATTTCTGCAAATGCAGTCCATCCAGCCGGCATTTGCAGAAAAATCGGAAGTAATATTTTCAGTGCTCCTAAATAAATTTTTCCTACATACAAAACACGGTGAACTGATTTTATTAATGGATATTATTTATGATCATATAAAGTTGAAACCTATCTGTGACGTTAACATGGGGCAGCAAATATACTAATGTCAGGCAAATGTTTCATGATTACACTAAAATGAAGTAAGCAGAGACTGTGGCATGTGCTCCTGTGAAAACTGAAGCTATATGGAGGATTAAACGCATAAACGCATTAAAGTATCATGAAGCAGTATTGAATAAGTGCTATCTATGTAGTAAAATGTTTGGTGCGTCTGAAAATAAGCGACGGGGTGTAGCGCAGCTGGTAGCGCGCTTGGTTTGGGACCAAGATGCCGCAGGTTCGAATCCTGTCACTCCGACCAGTACAGGGTTTGCAAAAGAAGGGACACTCCTTGTGGACACTTCACAAAAAGTCCGTATAAGTTAGAAAGTTTTTTAAAAACAGCAAGGAGTGTCCACAAAACAACAATTAAAAAATCTACAAAACAAAGCACACCCGTGTGAATTTGCGAGGTGTGTTTTGTGTATTTTTGCCAAATTATTTATTCCATTTCCACATTAGAAGAAACCAGAAAAAGCGGTGAAAGCTACTTTAAGCAAGTTACAAAGATTTTGGATACTGAAAAAACAGAGATAACCTACAACTCAGAATGGTTATCAAAAATGAACTTTGCCGATGTTATCGGTCTTTGCTCGAAATACACTGTCGCAAGGATATTGGAACGTGACGATTTTAAGAACTACTGAAATGTATCACGATAGTGCATCAGCTGAAAATGCGAAACAGAGATATTTGCAGGTAGCTGGAGGTTCAACACCGGCAGAAATGCCGGAATTCATTATAGCTGAGACAGAAATAATGCTTTGCGAATTATTAAAGCAGGTTGGCTTTGCCGCATCTAATGGGGAAGCCTGCAGAAATATTACCGGTCGGGGAGTCAAGATTGACGGCGTAACAGTTGAAGACCCGATGCTTAAAATATCTATAACAGAACCGTTTATTCTTCAATTCGGCAAAAACAAATTTATAAAAATAAAGGGTGGAAACCATGCTTGATATCAATTATATCAGGGTAAATCCTGATAAAGTAAAACTTGCCGCAGAACAAAAGCTGATGGACATCGATGTTGACCGTCTGTTATTACTCGACGCTCAAATTCGCAAAATGAATTATCAGATCGACACATTAAGAGGTAAACGCAACACCTTGTCCGATGAGATAAAAACTGCCGGAAATGAAGAAAAACGGAAAACCATTGTGAAGGTCAAAGCAATCAAAGACGAGTTGCAATAGTTTCCAGAGAGCAACCTTCACTCGACCAAAGAGCATATAATCGACCTGAAATCACCATATTTTCACCCTGTCGAATATTTGGGACCAAGATACCGCAGGTTCGAATCCTGTCACTCCGGCCAAATTAAGTAAAAGGATTTGAACTAACATAGATTAAGTCCTTTTTCAAACTTACATAAGAGTGTACAAAATTTCAAATATGGGCCCATATAACGACATTGAAATCAAGGATATCATGGCCCAAACATGAAAATATGCACAGTTTGGCCAATAAACTCTATCAACAACCCAATATGTGGTCCCAAACTTGAAAATTTGTACAGTTTGCGGTATCATATATTTATGAATGAGTATTTAAGTCATTTTCCGGCTGCCGCCATTTGGAACATCCCGTATATTGAAGCTGTACTTGGCTTTGAAATCACAAAAACAACCTTGGCCGATCAAACGGTTTCCGAACACAAAGCGAGGTTTCGCATAAATGGCCGGAGAGTCCATTCGTGCGAACTTGCTCTGCCTGCCGGTGCGGTAGTAGCCCGAAACGGCAGAATGGTTGCGTCGCCGGAATTGCTGTTTTTGGAGCTTGCGTGCAAATTGAGCATCCACCGGCTCATCCTGCTGGGCCTTCAGATGTGTTCTCATCCGCCTGGTCAGCCTTCCGAGGCGATCACAACAAAGCGAAAACTCAAGGCATTTCTTGCGAAGACGTCAGGGCATCGGGGACATCGCAAAGCCGAGCGGGCAGTGAAGTATATAGAAGGTGGTTCCACATCTGTCATGGAATCGATTGCCTATATGATTCTTACGTTGCCGCACGCCTTGGGAGGTTATGGACTTGATGGCGCCGTTTTTAATCATGAAATAAAGCTGAAAGACGAGATGAGCAAACGTCTTGCTCAGAAACGCTGTTTTACGGATCTGTACTACAAGCACGCAAAACTGGCAGTCGAATATGAGAGCTTCGCCTATCACAACAGTCCGTCGGAACAGGGCAAAGACTTGATGCGGTCAGCCATGCTTGAACGCCAAGGTTTGGATGTGATAAGAATAAGCACTATTCAGCTGTACAACAGAGATGCCTGTGAAGAATTTGCCTATAATCTCGCAGCACGTCTTGGAATACGCATTCATATCCGCACACCGAGGTTCGATGAGATGCATATGCTCCTCAGGGCAATATTGCCAGATAGGAAACCTGTCCCAGAACCCGCCTGTTGGGAAGGAGGATTGTAAATACTGCGTTTTGGCTGTCTTCAAATTTAGTTAAACGCTTATGCCGGAATAAATCCGTCATAAGCTCACGCAGGTTACGCCTGCGCACCCCGCTTTCGCGTGGTGTTTGACCAACGTCAGTGGGCTGGTCGATGGCTACGCCATCTGCTCGCCCATGCGTCCTGGGAGATTGTTTCTCACCACTGACAGCCTTTTCAATCGGAAACCCGCCACCTATAGAGGTGGGGGATTGATGACGTTGTTCAAACCATTGATTTCACTGGGCTTTTACTGTAAATCCTATAACGTCACTCCGACCAGATGAAAGAAACAGATTTCCCTAATGGGGGATCTGCTATATTTTAGGGCGTTCCCTGCTCAAGTTTATAATTCATCTATGAATAACTGTTAACATATTCATTGGGCTTTTAATATATATGATTATGAGTATATCGTGCGGTGATGATTTTGTCTGTTAGTAAACTCAGTTCAATTCAGTTGGCAGTTATTTCTGCTTTCATAATGGTGATTGCCGACATTATTGCACTTATGTCCGATATTGCTGCTCTGAATGAGGAGCAGCAGAGATCCGTATCCTCTCCAGCATCCGCAGAACAATAAACGTTAGCCAGGTTGAGGGAACCTTCTTCTGCCCGAAATCCCAGCCTTTCCAGGCTTTGTATTCCGACTCCGGAGTATAAAGGCCATCGGCGTCTGCTTTTAACTCTACCAGCCGGGCCATTTCAATCAGTCTGCTATCGTTGTGCAGCCAATTAAAATGGGACAAAGTTTCGACAACATTGAGAATATCATACCACATAAGCGGTGCTTTAAGCTTACGGAAATCCGTACCCATGTAAAACATATATGGGTGTGTTTCACGGCTTTTTACCCAAAGATTCAACAAAACTTCAGCTCCGGTGTGACTTTCGTCGCTATCCTCAAGCTCCGGTACTTCGGAAAGCAGCTTAAGCATTATCAAGGTTGAATAAGGACAGGGGTCGTCTTTCCTACCAGGCCCTCTGAATTTACGCAGCTCATATGATACTGCACACGGCCATCCGTTCTCCCTGATCAGGGAAGTTAAATATTTTATGCCGTTTTTTACAGATTGGTTATCGCCGCCGCCAAATTTTGCCAGTGAGTACAATATTATGGGAGCGTCGCATAAGGCCCAGGACCAGGTATTTTCCCCTGTACCGCCGAAATGTGCAGGTATGTTCATAAGTACTTGAGGAACACAGTTTACATCCTTGTGATCCAGAATCAAATCTACAATTTTAGCTATTTTATCATCGTTAATTGTAAAACCCAAGTCTGCAAGGAATGCCAGCTTATGAAGGGGGAGAGCGGCGTTTTTATGACCGTTTACGATTTGATCCCGCCAGCAGGATGTCTCATTCAGGAGACCTTTTATCTGAGGATGCTCCAGCATGTGTTTTCTTGCAACTGCAACAACAGGTTCCTGCTCAGACTGACCCAGCAGGTCGACCCTTGTATTATACTCAACCCATGGATCGCTGTTTAGCAGCCAGTTCACAACCTCGTTCATTTTGCACACCTCGCTTTTCAAACTCTTCATACACATGTCCAGTTTACATTATTCGGGAGAAAATATAAATAAGGCATTTAATAATTTATAAAAGGAATTCTTCATACTGTGTAGAATTTAATTTATAGCAGAAAAAGTATTGTGAAACAAAAAAAATGGAAATAAAAAAATGGCTGCGGATACTATGAAAAATTGTGAGATTGCCCGTCACAGGCTCCCCGCAATTACATGGCCTGGCAGCAAAGAGGTCAACATGCTGGAAACCGATCTTTACAAACCTGTATATGACTACCTTGTACACCAGGGATATAGCGTGCATAGCGAGGTTAAGAATTGCGACATAACTGCCATCAAGGGAGAAGAGCTGATTGTAGTTGAATTAAAGACGTCTTTCAACCTGAAGCTGCTTGCGCAGGGCGCCAAACGTCAGAGGATAGCTGATTCGGTATATGTAGCCATACCCGCTCCAAAGGGTGGAAAGCGCTCTGCCGGCTGGAGGGATATGTATCTGCTGCTGAGGCGGCTGGAACTGGGCTTGATACTGGTAACACCCGGCGAAGAAAATCCCGGTGTGGAAATAGCATTTCATCCCAATACCTTTGACAGGCTGAAGAGCGCCAATTCCGGGAAAAAACACAGAAATCACATCATCAGGGAAGTAGAAGCGCGATATGCAAACTATAACGTTGGTGGAAGCAGCAAACGAAAGCTTATGACAGCTTACCGGGAAAACTCGGTATTTGTTGCCTGTTGCTTTCTCAAATACGGCCCGCTTTCTCCCGCTCAATTGAAAAAGCTGGGAACAGGTGTTAAAACGCCATCCATTTTGTCAAAGAATTTTTATGGCTGGTTTGAGAAAATATCGAAAGGAATATACAGCTTGAATCCTCAGGCCGAAGAATTTCTTCAGGGCTATCCTGAATTGGTAAGTCACTATATGGAGAAGCTGGATCAACAGCCGGCGGATATTTTTTAGAACAATATTTCGGACAATAATTCAAGACAATAATTCACAAAAATGTTTCAAAATCTTGACAAATTGCCCAAAAGGCCTTACACTAATAACTATATGTAGAAAAATTTTTGGCTTAAATTTTTGCAACTTAAATTGCTAAAACATAATATATAAATGGAGCAGGCGATCGGAAATTTTACCGGTGGGGCTGGGCCGCTAGAACGGCAGCAGAAAAAATATCTGTGGGACTATAATTTGACAATTATTGTGCCACAGGTATTTTTTTATCTATATATAATACTACAGTGAAAACTACTGATTCAACCTTGAAGAAATAACGCGTTGAAGCTTTCGCGATTATTTCTTCAAGGCGCATTAATGCCGTATCAGATATGAAGTTTTCACTGTAGTACTAATGCAAAAAAGAATTAATACAACAAGTTTTTTGCATTATATTAGGCTTAAGTAACTGTTGCAATAATTTTAATCATTCGTCTGTATAGAATAATTATTGCAACATTTATAAATCCATACAATTTTTTAACGGAAGGATGTTGTCATTGTCAGTAACAAATAAAAAGGTAAAGGTTGCCGCGTTATCTATAATATCAAATACCGTACTGATAACTCTCAAAATAGTTGCCGGTATATTGAGCGGTTCTGTCAGTATTATTTCAGAGGCAATGCATTCGGGAATGGATCTGGTGGCCGCTATTATTGCGTTTTTTTCCGTACGGATGTCGTCGGTGCCTCCCGACAGGAAGCATCCTTACGGTCACGGGAAAATTGAAAATGTATCGGGAGTGATTGAAGGTCTTTTAATTTTTGTGGCTGCCGGCCTTATTATTGCGGAAGCTGTCAAAAAGCTCCTTAACCCGTCTGAGATATCACAGGCAATGGTCGCCTTTTTTGTAATGCTATTTTCAGGTGCTGCAAACTCTTTTGTGTCCAGGATTCTTTATAAAACTGCAAAAGAAGAGGATTCAATGGCGCTGGAGGCAGATGCGCTTCATCTGAAAACCGATGTATATACTTCTCTTGGGGTCGGAGCAGGTATGCTGCTGATTAAAATCACCGGAATCACATTATTTGACCCGATTATAGCCATACTGGTGGCATGCCTTATAATCAAGGAAGCCTGGGTGCTGTGCAGGAATGCTTTCGGGCCTTTGATGGATACAAGGCTTTCCGATGAGGATGAATTCAGGATAAAGGAAATCATGGATGTTTTCAGGGATGAGATATTGGACTATCATGAGCTTCGCACAAGGAAATCGGGAAATATGAAGTATATTGATTTTCATATGACGCTAAAGGAAGGTATAACGATAAAAGAATCGCATTGCCTCAGCGACAGGATTGAGCAGGAGTTGGAAAAGGCGCTTAGCAATACCAGTATTAGCATACACTTTGAACCGGGAACGATAGAATAACAAATTTAATTTGATTTTTGTGTTACTTTCCGTTATAGTTGGTATAATATTCAGCATCTGTTGCAATACCCGTTCCATACCCTGATTTGCTGAAGATAAACGGAGGAATTCACATGGGAAAAGAAAATGTTATTTTTACGGTACCCGATATATCCTGCAGCCACTGTGAAAGTGTAATCAAAAAAGCCGTCGGAAAACTGAATGGCGTCGAAAATGTGTTTGTGGATATAAACAGTAAAAAAGTTTCGGTTGAATATGATGAAGCCAAGGTAAGTGTGGATACCATCAAGGTTACCATAGAAGATCAGGGCTATGGCGTCAAACGATAATCGATTAAAATTAAAATATGCAGCTTGTTAAGAAGCTGTTTTTTTATAACAAAATCTCGGGGGATCGAGCCCTACTTGCATAAGCATGTCAAAACTATATAATAAAGAATATACCAATTCCGGAGGTTCCGAGCATGCATAAAAAGAGAGATATAGTAGAGACAGGTAAAGTGCTCGGCTTGGAAAGGAACGTATTCTTTGCCGGGCTCACCAGCTTTTGCATGGATACGGCAACTAAAATGGTTTATTCTATAATGTCCATGTTCCTTTTATCCATAGGAGCATCCAAGACCCAGCTTTCATTGATTGAGGGGATAGCTGAAAGCATGTCCTCCCTGACAAAAGCAGTTTCCGGGTGGTGGAGCGATAAAATAGGGAAAAACAAACCCTTCATGGTTATAGGATATTCTTTAAGCGCATTTGTCATTCCGTTCTATGCTGCTGCAACAGCGCCTTTACATATCCTTGTGCTAAGATTTTTCGAAAGAATAGGAAAGGGCGTAAGGACTGCTCCCAGGGACAGTCTCATAGCATCTTCGACGTCCGGCGGCAATAAAGGAAGAAGTTTTGGCTTTCATAAAGCTATGGACAACTGCGGCGCAATAATAGGTCCCCTGCTTTCTTTTGCAATCCTGTCGGCGTTTGCGGGCAACTATAGGCTGGTGCTGGTTCTCTCGGCAATTCCGGCCTTTCTGAGCATTTTTATAATAACAATGTTCATAAAGGAGATGAAAAAAAATGAAGAAAATCACGTGATCAAAATAAGACTAAAGGATTTTGACCGCAGGTTCTACTATTTTCTTGCGATAATTTTCATTTTTACACTTGGCAACTCAACCGACCAGCTTTTGCTTGTAAAGGCTAATGATATCGGAATCCAGACAGTCTACATACCTCTGGTCTATCTGGTTTTCAACTCGGTATCGGTAATGCTTGCGGTACCCTTCGGTATACTTTCAGACAGGATTGGAAGAGAGAAGCTGATAATATTCGGATATTTGGTTTATGCAATTATTTACTTCGGCTTCGGCAAAGCCGGATCAGCAGGTATGGTTATCGGACTTTTTGCACTTTACGGGATGTACGGCGCTGCTACGGACGGGGTGCAGAAAGCTATGGTTACCGATTTGATCCACAAAGACAAAAGGGGGACCGGGCTGGGGATATATAATTCGCTCCTTGGGATCACTCTTCTGCCGGCCAGTCTGATTGCAGGAGTGCTTTATGACAGGGTGGACAACAGCGCGCCCTTTTATTTCGGGGCAAGTATGGCATTTCTGGCGGCATTTCTTATGATATGGTTTTATATAAAAAATAGAGGTGTGGTAAAAGTATAGCAGTAAATGTATAATATGGTATATGGATAGAAAAACGGAGGTACTATGAGTTTGCACAATTACCTGTTAACAGTCAGGAAATTGAACAACATGGGGCGTTGGGCAACGGACTTTATGCATCAGAGGACAACCGTGAGCGAGCACTCGTTCTATGTAGCCCAGGTTGGGCAGATGCTTGCTTTGATAGAAGAAGAGAATGGCAGCAGCATCGATTGGGAAAGGCTGTTCAAAAAGCTTTTGAATCATGACGTGGTTGAAGCTATCACAGGTGACATTATCAGTACGGTAAAACATAAAAACCATCAACTCCGCGACATGTTGAACATGCTTGAGAAGGAAGTTGCCGAGGAGAACCTGCTTCTAAACATGGAAGACCCTTATAAAAGTATTTACCGGGACATTTTGTTCGACGGCAAGGATGATACCGTTGAGGGAAAAATCCTAAAATGTGCCGACCATATAGATGCGATAATGGAATGTATTGGTGAAGTCCGTTTGAACAATCTGATTCCCTTCGCCGGGAAATATCATTCAATTCTCGAAAAACTGAAAGAAAGCGATCTTGTGAGTGTTCATTATTTCATATCGGAAATTTTACCCGAGCTTGTGATGGAATGTTCCGGACTTTCAGATGAAAAGTTATAAGGTTGTTGAGATTTTTATTTTATTAATATATACTTTATCGTGGAGATAAATTAATTAACTGAGGTGTGCATTATGCTTAACAATATGGAAATAAGAAATATAATACCGCACAGGTATCCGTTCCTTTTGGTGGACAAGGTATTAGAGGTAGAACCCGGGAAAAGTATTACGGCGATAAAGAATGTAACTGCCAATGAGCCGTTTTTTCAGGGGCATTTTCCCGATTATCCCGTTATGCCGGGAGTGCTTATCTGTGAAGCTCTTGCCCAGACGGCAGGAATTGCTGTTGCAATGCAGGATGATCACAAAAACAAGATGGGTCTGTTTGCAAGTATAGATGAATTCAAAATCAAAAGGCAGGTAGTTCCTGGAGACTCTTTAAAGCTGGAAGCCGAGATACTCAGCTGTAAAATGGGAATAGTGAAGGCAAGGGTTACTGCATCGGTTGAAGGCAAGATAGCCGCAGAGGGTGAAATAAGGTTTGCCATGGTGGATATGAAAAAATAAAAACCTTTTTTATTTACCTTCCAGATACATTTCTCCGACTTTGTAAATGTCTCCGGCGCCCATGGTTATTATCAGATCTCCTGGTTTGGCATTTTTCTTCAGATGCTCTACAATAGCGTCAAAGCCTTTGATATATATGACTTTTTTGCCGGTTCTCTTTATTTTATCAGCCAGCATCTCCGAGTTTACTTCGCCTTGATCGATTTCACGTGCTGCGTAAATGTCTGTCAGGATTATCTCGTCAGCATCTTCGAAAGCTGTAGCGAATTCCTTCATCAAGAATTTAGTCCTTGTATAGGTATGGGGCTGAAATACACACCAGATGCGGGATGGATCACAGTTTTTCGCCGCCCTCAGAGTGGCTTTAACCTCTGTGGGATGGTGGGCGTAATCGTCAACTACTTTAATGCCGCCAATGGTTCCTTTCAGTTCGAAGCGTCTATGTGTTCCCCTGAACTTCGCGAAAGCATGTTTGATAATATCGTAGCTGCAGCCTGTAGTCCTGCAGGCTGCAATAGCGGCAAGGGAATTGCCCACATTATGTATGCCCGGAACCTTCAAGGTGATTGAAGAAACCTCGCAGCCATTATTTATAAGCGTATAGGATGCGCATCCCAATTCATCAAAGGTGATATTACCGGCTCCCCAGTCTGCTATTTCCGGATTTATGCTGAAAGTGACCACTTTGCAATGGGCTGACCCCAGTATTTTTTGTATATTATTATCATCTGCGCAAGCAACAAGATATCCATCAGAAGGTACCAGTACGGCAAATTTTCTAAAAGTTTCAGTTACATGATCCAGATTCTTGAAATAATCGGCATGGTCAAATTCAATATTAAGTATGACAGCAATATGGGGAAAAAACTTCAGAAAACTTTCATAATATTCACAAGCCTCGGCGACAAAATAATCATTGCTTCCTATCCTGGTAGTACCCCCAATTGCATCAAGTTCGCCGCCTATATGAATAGTAGGATTAAGTCCTGCTTCCAGCATTATCATAGATATCATCGAAGTTGTCGTAGTTTTTCCGTGGGTACCTGAAACGGCAATATTCACGGGATAGCCTTTCATTATCTTTCCTAAAAGCGTCGCGCGGTCCATTGTTGGTATGCCCAGCGACCTTGCTGCCGCCAGCTCGGGATTGTCTTCCCGTATTGCAGCGGTATAAACGACAAGGTCGGATCCTGCTATGTTTTGACCGGAATGGCCTATCATTGTCTTTATACCCAGGTTCTCCAATTTATGTGTAATTGCCGACGCTTTCATATCGGAGCCTGTCACTTTATAACCACGGCTTTTTAGTATTTCCGCCAGACCGCTCATGCTGATACCGCCAATGCCGATAAAATGTATCCTCTGTATGTCTGAAGCCGCCAAAAGGCTGTTGTTTTGCTGCATTGAAAACTCTCCTCAAAATTTTAATAACTATATTGATAACAGAATTATAATATATTATTTCTTAAAAAATGTAAAATTGCTTATTGTAAGCATAAGAAATAAAATTATTTTATAAAGACGAACAATTTAAGATAAAAAACTGGTATCATTCGCTGGTTGTGTGTATAATGATAGGGACACAAACTAGAAACTAGAAGCTGGAGACTGGAAGCTGGGTTTGACTATAGTATCTGGAAATGAGAGTACATATGGAAAAGCTACAAAGGAATGAGAGACTTGCGGCAATGCTTAAAATTATGAGTGATACACCCGGAAAAATATTCAATTTGGGGTGTTTTTCCGACATGCTTGGTTCTGCAAAGTCATCATTAAGCGAGGATATTGATATATTGCGCAGTACGCTGGAGAAATTCGGTTTGGGTACGATAGAGACTATATCCGGGGCATCAGGCGGTATCAGATACCTTTCGCTTCCCGGACGTGAAAAGGTGAAGAACCTTCTGGAAAGGTTGAGTACCGAGCTGTCCAGGAAGGAAAGAATATTGCCCGGTGACTTTCTTTATATGCTTGATATCATATATGATCCACAAATGGTTTCCGACATGGGAATGGTGTTTGCGGAACATTTCCTGCATACCGGAGCGGATTATATTATTACAGTGGAAACAAAAGGTATTCCACTTGCATTTATGACTGCCAGATATCTCAACACTCCCCTTGTGATCGTCCGCCACTACAATGAGGCTGCGGACGGCGCTTCAGTAAATATCAATTACATGTCCGGGTCTTCAAAAACAATACAGACTATGGTATTACCCTTGAGATCCCTTAAGCGTAATTCCCGGCTGCTTTTCATCGATGATTTCATGAAGGGCGGAGGTACCGCCAGGGGCATTCTGGATCTTGCCCGTGAGTTTGATTGTGAGGTAGTGGGAATAGGTGTATTGATTTCTACCTTGAAGCCTGAGAAGAAACTTGTGGACAATTATTTCTCCATACTGACCCTCAAAAATGTAAATGAAGAAGAGAGGGTAATAGAAATCGAGCCGACTGCAGGTATGGGGAAATAAAATATTTCAATAAATATGCAAAGATGTCAGTTTCTTTTTTCATACAAAAGAAGGAAAAACAAAATTAATATAGAATATATTAAAGTATATAGTCAAAAGGAGACATTCGGTGCCCTTACATTTTAATTCGGAAGGTGGTAACATCTATGGAGATTACAGATGTCCGCATCAGGAAGATTGATGTTGATGGCAAAATGAAGGCAGTCGTTTCCGTAACCTTTGATAATGAATTTGTTGTTCATGACATCAAGGTCATAGAAAGTCAGAATGGATTGTTTATCGCTATGCCCAGCAGAAAGACGCCGGACGGAGAATTCAAGGATATTGCACACCCGATAAATGCAGTTGCGCGTGAGAAGATACAAAAGGCGATACTTGAGAAATATGAATCGACTGCAACCTCAGAAGTATAAAATTTGAAAGGCACTTTTTAATAAGTGTCTTTTATTTTTATGATAGAAAGAATACAAACCTTATTTGGCTATTAACGCTGTAGTATAATTAAAGGTCGTTATCAGTTATTGAATGAAATTTTCAAACGCCTGGCTTCGCAAACATCGTAGAAGCGCTACTGTTTGCGAAGCCATTTATTAAGAAAATCAGTTCATTCAATATAGTTGAAATTTTCTGTGAAAAGTGAGAAAATATATGCTGGAGTTAATCGGACACGGAGATTTTATGAATAATATAACTGCTTTAATATTAGCTTCCGGTGAAGGTAAAGGAATGAAATCCAGAAAATCCGGATTGACACACCGGATATGCGGTAAGGCATTGATAGAATGGGTATACTGTGCTGTAACAGGAGCAGGTATTGAAGATGTAGCGGTTGTTGCCGGCCAAAAGGCGGATGAGATAATAGACTGTATGAAGGACAGGGTTGATTATATCACGCTGCAGGAAGAGCTTGGTACCGGCCATGCTGTGATGCAGGCGGAAAAGTATTTCAATAATTATAATGGAATGGTATTCATACTCTATGGGGATACTCCTTTATTGGCACAGGATACAATCCTGAAAACCATTGAAGAACATATTCGGCAAAAAAACATTGCAACAGTGGTAACTGCACAGGTTGATAATCCTGAGGGCTATAGGCGCATAAAAAGGGATAGCGGCGGAAATGTGCCGGGGATAGTGGAACACAGTGATGCATCCGGAACTGAAACAGGGATTGTGGAAATTGATTCCGGTATATATCTGTTTTCTTCCAGGGAATTATTCGAATCTTTGAATAATATAAGCAATAATAACAACCGGGGCGAATTCTCGCTTACAGATGTTTTGACTTTAATGAAAGAAAACGGTATGAAGGTTGGCGCCTTGAGGATGCAGAATCCTGAAGAGGCGCTGGGAGTGAATGACAAGGTTCAATTGTGCCGGGTAACGGAGATTTTGAGGAAAAGGATATTGAGGAGGCATATGCTGGCCGGAGTCACAATAATGGATGCCAATACCACATATATAGATGAGGAAGTAGAAATTGGAAGCGATACTATAATCTATCCCGGTACAATATTGGAAGGTAAGACCAGAATCGGCGAAGACTGTACGGTTGGGCCGGATACAAGGCTTGTAAATGCTATTGTGGGAAATAACAGCGCCATCTACAACTCTGTAGTGACAGACAGCGCCATAGGTGATGAAGCATCAATAGGACCCTTTGCATATATAAGACCTGAAAGCCGGATCGGAGACAAGGTAAAGATCGGCGATTTTGTAGAAATAAAAAAATCTGTTATCGGAAGCAGGGCAAAAATACCTCATCTTGCATATATTGGCGATTCTGAAGTTGGTGAAAACACAAATATAGCCTGCGGAGTGATTACTGTAAATTACAATGGCAGGATCAAAAGTAAAACAATTATAGGGAATAATGCTTTTGTAGGCTGCAATGTAAATTTAATCGCACCTGTTAAGGTCAACGACAATTCATTTATTGCAGCCGGTTCTACAATAACGGAGGATGTACCTGAAAACGCACTTTCCATAGCCAGATGCAGACAAGTCAATAAGGAGGACTGGATAATAAAAAAAGGAATGCAGCGGAAATAAAAAAGTGTTACAATTAAAAAAGTTTGGGAGGTTATAATGAATTTGCATGGTAAGGACATTAAAATATTCGCAGGGAACTCCAACAGGATCCTTGCCGAGGAAATTGCAGAGAAAATCGGGTTGCCGCTGGGTGTTGCCACGGTTGGAAAGTTCAGCGACGGCGAATCTGCGGTAAATATCGGAGAAGTGGTCAGAGGTTCGGACGTTTTTGTTGTCCAGTCGACATGCAGTCCCGTCAATGACAACCTGATCGAGCTTCTTATCATGATAGACGCATTAAAGAGGGCGTCCGCCGGCAGGATAACAGCAGTAATGCCATATTTCGGATATGCGCGGCAGGACAGAAAAGCAAAAGCCCGCGATCCGATTTCCGCAAAACTGGTAGCCAACCTCATTACAGTTGCAGGCGCTGACAGGGTATTGACCATGGACCTTCATACTCCGCAGTTGCAAGGCTTTTTTGATATACCCGTCGATCACCTGCTTGGTGTTCCGGTGCTTGCAAGCTATTTTAAAGGGAAATTCGACAGGTTTGACGATGTTGTTGCCGTATCGCCGGATGTAGGAAGCGTGACGCGTGCCAGGAAATTTGCCGAGCGGTTGGATATACCAATAGCTATTATTGATAAAAGACGGCCTAAGGCAAATGTCAGTGAGATAATGAATGTAGTCGGTGATGTTGCCAACAAGAAAGTATTACTGATAGACGATTTGCTTGATACGGGCGGAACTATAGTCAATGCCGCCAGTACGCTTATTGACATGGGGGCGAAGGAGGCATATGCCTGCTGTACCCACGGCGTCCTTTCGGGTAATGCGCTGGAAAGGATTGAGAAATCGGCAATTAAGGAGATTGTTACTTTAAATACTATTCCTTTGCCGAAAAACGGGCCTGTCGGCAAAATAGTACCTCTTTCAGTGGCAGGCATATTTGCAGAGGCTATCGAAAGGATATATGGAGATATCTCCATTAGTACCCTTTTTACACAGCAGGATGCGTAATACCCTTTTTAATAATGGAGGGACCGGATTTTGGGCAGTGTTTTTATTAGCGGTATTGCCTCGGCAATCACAAAAAAACGAGTGGGGCCCGATGCCTCTGAGTTTTTTATTATAGCAGGCCTTGGGAATCCAGGCCGTAAATATGATAATACAAGGCATAACGTAGGCTTTGGCACTGTTGACCTCCTTTCCCAAAGGCATGGGATCAAGGTCTCAAGACTAAAGCATAAGGCCCTTGTAGGCGACGGAACGATTAAAAATAAAAAGGTGCTGCTGGTCAAGCCCCAGACATTTATGAATCTGAGTGGAGAAAGCATAAGAGATCTGATGGAATGGTTCAAGATACCTATGGAAAAACTGATTCTTATATATGATGATGCCGATTTACCCCTGGGTAAAGTAAGGGTAAGGCCGAGCGGCAGCTCAGGGACACATAATGGAATGAAATCGGTGATATTTCAACTTCAGAAGGATGATTTTCCACGTATAAGGATAGGCATAGATAAAGCTCCTGAAGGCTGGGATCTTGCAGATTATGTTCTGGCCAGGTTCAATTCTGAAGAAGGAAAAATAATCGGCGCCGGCATATCCAATGCCGCCGATGCTGCGGAAGCGATAGTCATTTCAGGAGTAAATACGGCAATGAACCGGTATAACGGGATTTAAAGCGAACTTATACTTCATGGGACTGGATGGTAATATGACAAACCTTGTCAACCCGCTTCTTGAAATCAGCGAATATAAAGAACTGTTGGATTATCTAAAAAATTATACCAAACCGGTTACGGTAGTAGGGCCTTCGGATTCTCAGAAGGCTCATATTTGTCATGCCGTCTCCCTGCATAATCATA
>VEPD01000262.1 GCA_012027035.1 Ruminiclostridium sp.
CGTCCCTCGCATACATTTCCCAGGTTATCTTTGTGTTTGTCCTCTTTTCTATTTCCTTTAACACCGGCCAGTCCGTATATTGGCTTTCTTTGGAATAGTTGTTGTATTCCGCAGTGAAATAACTTAATATTCTTAGCTCATCAGGTGTTGCAGGTGCAGCTGTTGTAGCTTCGCTTGAAGAAGCGTTTTCAATCGTATTTGCAGTTGTTCCGGAGCCGCTACTACCGCTGCCGCAACTTGTGATAACAAACGATACTAATATAACCATACAAATTGCCAATACCTGTAATTTTTTCATTAAAATCTCCTCCTAATTTTATTAATTGATATAAACCCGTAAATTCTTACCTTTTTATTTATTTTTATTATTTTTAAACCACCTCCTCATTATGTATTTTACGTGGTGCTAATCTTTTAACGAGCCTACAATAACCCCCTTTATAAAGAATTTTTGCAAAAACGGATAGGAAAATATAATCGGAAGCGAAACAAATATAACGAATGCGTATTTTAATTGTATATTTGGAAGTGAATTAAATGTATCGCTTGTTGTTCTTGACCTTGCGCTTAATCTTGATAACATTATTTCGCTATCTTTTAAAAGTACATTCATAAGAAAAATCTGGATCGTATGTTTGGACGTATCTCTTAAATAAATAAGGATACTCAAGTAGGAATTCCAGAATCCAACCATCGAATATAAAGCAATAACTGCAAGGATAGGAGTCA
Organism: Ruminiclostridium sp.; assembly: GCA_012027035.1. GTDB lineage: Bacteria > Bacillota > Clostridia > Acetivibrionales > DTU013 > MnB-11. Next base: position 730 of record VEPD01000262.1, read on the forward strand.
TGAGTGGAACAACCATTTTAAACAATATTAATACATCATTTGCTCCGTCCATCCTTGCTGATTCAAGTATGCTATCCGGTACATTATATTGCATGAAAGTTTTAACCAATATTACATTCCATGTAGCGACCGCCCCCGGAACTACGATTGCCCACATCGTATTATACATCCCAAGGGACGAGATTAAAATAAAGGAAGGGATAAGTCCTCCTGAAATAAACATAGGTATCATGAGCAATACCAAATACACTTTCCTCAGAGAAAAATCTTTTCTGGTAAGTGGATATGCCGCTATCACAGTAAATAAAAGTGTGATTAAGGTTCCCACAACCGAATATAAAATAGTATTCCAGTAAGCGAGCCAAATTTCAGTAGTTGCTAAAACAACTTGATAAGAAAATAAGCTGAATCCTCTTGGAAAAAGCCATACCCTGCCTGCATTAACCTCGCTTGGCGCAGATATTGACATGCTGAAAACATAAATAAAAGGATACAAGCATGCAAAAACCGCAATCGTTACGGAAATATATACAAATAATATAAAAATATTATCCTTAGATTTAGTATACATATGCTTCAAAATTATACCCCCCGTTTACCATAGCGACGCCATATTGGTCTTTTGCGCCACTTTATTAAAAAATACCAGCAGCAACAGGCTGACCACAGAATTCATCAAACCTATTGCTGTTCCATAACTATATTGCGTGCCGAGGAAACCCACCCGGTAAAGATATGTCGATATTACATCGGAGGTTTCATATATCGCAGGATTATAGAGAAGAAGTATCTTGTCCGGCCCTAGATTCAATAATCCTGCTATATTCATAATAAATAATACACTGATTGTAGGCAATATACCTGGAATGGTTATATGCCTTATTTTCTGAAACCGCGATGCACCATCCATGTCTGCAAATTCATATAGAGTTATATCTATTCCACTTATTGCAGCAAGATATATTATCGAACCCCAACCAAAACCCTGCCATATACCGGAAGTAACATAAATCGTTCTAAAGTATTTTGCATTGATTAAAAAATCAAGTTTACGGCCTAGAATTAAATCTGCCAGCTGATTGATAATCCCACCGTTTGGCGATAGCATATTTACAATAAGTCCACATATGATTACTGTTGAAATAAAGTTTGGCAAATAGCTTATTGTCTGATATACTTTCTTTAATTTGTTAGCTCTTATTTCATTTAGAAGCAGTGCAAATATGATAGGAACCGGAAAACCGAATATAATTGCATACACATTCATTAAAATAGTATTTCTGGTAAGCCTGTATGCATACAACCCTTTAAAGAATCTGATGAAATTATCCACACCGACCCAATGGCTCAAGTCATAAAAATTATTTCCCAGCCTGTAATCCCGAAATGCAATAAGCAAACCATACATAGGTATGTATGAAAAAATAATAAGATGGGCTACAACAGGTAAACAAAGCATAAGCAAAAACTTTTCTCTGGATAGTGTCTTTACAATCCTGCTCATCCTGGTCTTCGGAATAATCATATTTGAACCGGTATTTAAATTGGATTGTCTCAAATGCAAAATACCCACCCTTCTTTCAGCTTAGATATCCTTAAAGGATATAAAAAATTACATAAAACTTGATATTTAGGAGCACTGAAAATATTACTTCCAGTTTTTCTGAAAATGCCGGCCGTAATGGACTGCATTTTCAGAAACTTATACTGGAAGTTATATTTTCACCAGTGCTCAGTATTACCCTTGCCGGTAATATTACTTAAGCCGCTTTGAATTGCTAATTGAAGTCCCTGTTAAATCCTTTAATATGATTATAATTGCAATACATCTGGATAACAACGCAAACTATTTAGATTTTGTTTAAAATATTTATAACTTTTATGGGAAAATACCTCTGATCTTTTCTATACCATTTGTATCGTCTGTTTCACGCAGAAAAGGAAGGAGACCGCGCAGTAATTTTATTTCTACATAAAATTCTACGCGGTCTTCCTATTGAGATCAACCAGGAAGTACAGGAATATCCATAGTTCCTTCTATTTTAATTAAATGTAAACGAATAAAGCTTGGCAGTTGTCATATAGAACTTAAGCTTTATGCTCTGTCCCGCAAGTGAAGATATGTTGCTGCTTCCTCCCCAATACACGGTATGATTTAAATTATCAGTGGTTATAGCCGTGCAATCGGTCTTGGAGTAGCCGGTTTTAACATTCCCGCTGCTGTCCAGTATCTCAACCTTTATGCTGCCCCCTGTTGCATAAGCATTAAGATAAAGCGCGCTGCCGGTAAATTTGAGCGTCTTTGTCACAACCGTGCCCTCGGTGCTTCCCGTATTAAGGGAAACAAAACCGTCCTTCCTCCACTCGGTAAAGTCTATTTTTGCAACACTTGGAAGTGTGATAGGGTCATGGGTACCTGTAGCACCCCCGTAATACATACGTATATTATTGCCCACAGTAATGGGAGATGAAGCAGTATAAATTGAACCTGCATCAAAACTTCCGGCCGCTCCATTGGGAATAACAGCAACACGCGACGGTCTTACCCAGCGGGCGCCATCCCTGCTGAATGCCAACTGTGTATTTACAGGTCCGTCTTCTGCACTGCCCCTGTCCTCGGTATGATAGAATATCCACGGGAAACCGAAATATATCCCGTCGGTCGGATATAGTCCCATACCGTATATATCAGTCCTCAAGTAACCGATCTTATCCATTATTTCATCACACTGGAATGCAAGCTTCGGCGTGGTCCAGTTTATGAAATCCGTACTTGTCGACGTCCTTTGCGTTCTTCTGCCATGACCGTCAGAGCCTGATACGTTAAACTTATTACCGGTTATAAACTTGGAATTTGTTGAATCATAAGCCATGGTAGTTACATCATCACTGTCAATTCTTGGCGTCGTGTAGGGCAGAGACCAGTTTATACCATCTGACGAATACCATATATAATACCCGGGATTGGATGTATCGTATGACATTTGATAAGCATACATTTTATATCTCTTGTTCGGGTCGCTTTCCGCCATATCCTTATACACACTCTGGGCATGCTGTGTACCGACAATATTATTGTTTGTGTTTCCATTGAACGAATATACCCCAAGGTTGGGTTTTGTCCATGTTATCCCGTCCGAGGATGTCGCATAACAGACAAAATATTTGCCGGCCGGATCATAATACGCCTGGTACCACATCTTGTAAATGGAAGCCTGGCTGTCATAAATAACAGTTCCGTACAGATAAGTAAAAGGCCAGTTGGTTCCAGCGCCTTCCCATGTTTTATCGGGAACTATTACGGGAGAGCCGTGTTTTGTACCTGGATTTGTAGTCCTTGCCACATTATTGTCTATCGTCTCAGTTATGTAACTATCTGCAAAAAACTGCTTTTTCGAGGCGATGTCCAGCGTATATGCATATTTCATAGTGGCTCCCTCAAGGTAAGCATCATCAAAATAGCTTTTGCCGGTATTCGCCGATGATGAATAAAACAGCAATGTCACAGCGACGGTATTTGCTGGCGCAGTGGCAGTCACGGTATATTTCTGCCACGAACCGGTGCCGCTTGATACCGCATGTGTTTCGGCTAATCTTGTTTTATTCGCATCCCAGAATTCGAGATAGAACCAACCTGCTCCCGATTCGTTGAATATATAGCTGCTTCCTGTATAGGTTGTGCCGGCAGTTGCCACAAGATAAGGGCTCCTTAAGGGTATGCCGGTACTTGCACTGGAATCGTCCAGACATACGCTGTAACTGCCGCTGTATGCCCGCGTACTGCTCAAATAACCGCTGTCTGTACCGTTCGCCAGGTCAAATTCCCACTCCAGCGGCTGGAAATTAGCATAGGATGCCTCCATATTACCGTTCGGCATCAACCTGCCTTGCCCGAAAGAAACCAGATCAAAATAGCTGGCGCCGGTGTTTGACACGGGACTATAACACAAAATCGTGGCTTTGGTTGATCCTGATGGGGCAATGCCCGTTACAGCCAGCTCCTGCCACGAACCGGTATTGGTTAAATTCACATGTGTTTCTGCCAGTCTGTTATTGCTGTTATCCCAGAACTCAAGATATAAGCTTACCGACGAACCGCTAGACAGATAGGTGTATACTTTTGCCTCATAAAGCTTCCCCACAGTTGTAGTAATATAACCGCTCCGTACGCCAACAGCTTTAGCACTATCCGTATCATATAGTTCAAGAGATTTAACACCACTATACCTTATTGTACTTACTACAGTTGCACCGTCATAATAATCAGCACCGGTTACCACCGTCCAGCTTACCGGGTTATTGTAAGCATCCGCGCTTTCAAAGCTGTCATTCGAGACTGTCGCAGCAGATACGGTTACCGGACTAAACAATTGAATGCCTGAAAATAATACTGTGAACAAGATGAAAAGCATAATCAAACTTATACCCTTTTTGTTTACAATTTTAAGCATACTCCTCTCCCTTTCTTTTACATGTATTTTCTCGTTTCCCTGTAGTTTGCCGGCTTTATGCAATCTCTTATTACTTATTCAAACCTCCCTTCCTATTTTAATTTTGTCTGCACTGCCTACTGATGCCCGGGTATTAAGATAAAGCACGCTGTCAATAGCCTTTCTCAGATTGCATGTTTTTAGCCCTTTTTATATTTCGGTTTCTCCTGTCTTATTATTTTTCCTATTTTTTACCCCTTGATAGCCCCAACTGTGATCCCTTTAATAAAATAGCTCTGGAAGCCGAGAAAAATCGCTATCATCGGAAGCGATGCCATAGCTGCTCCCGCCATCTGGTATCCCACAAAGGAGATCTTCTCCTGCATCAGGTTTGCCAGAGCAAGGGGCATTGTCCACCGGGCACGGCTTGTAAGAAGTATAAGCTGCCACATAAAATCGTTCCAACTCGCCATAAATACAAAGATGGCAAGTGCTCCAATTGCTGGCTTGGAAAGTGGGATGACTATATTGCAAAAGATTTTTATTTCGGAACAACCGTCAATGATAGAAGACTCAATTAGCTCATTGGGCAGCGTCTGCATGAACTGCTTCATAAGAAATACACCGAAGGGAGCGGCGGCGGCAGGTAGTATCAGTCCGAAAAGGCTGTCATACAAACCTATTTTTCTCATTAAAACAAAGGTCGGCACCATCAGGATCTGACGAGGTATCATCATTGTGGCAAGCAGAATAACAAAGATTATGTTTTTCCCCGGATAGTTTTTTTTTGCAAACGAATACCCCGCACAACAAGCCACAAAAAGCGTCAGAATTGTTGAAAGACCGCTTACAATCACACTGTTAGAAAACCATTGAAAAACCTTCATCCCATACAGGCTTTTGAAGTTTTCAAGAGTAAAAGCAAACGGCAATATATCCGGCGGTATTTGAAACAGCGCACTGTTGCCCTTTAACGACCCGACTGTCATAACATAAACGGGAAGCATTGCTATAGCTAACAGCAGGGAAAGTAACAGCCTTTGAATAACCTTCAATCCAAAATACATATAAGTTACCTTTCTTTACTAGTATTGTATATCACTTCTCAGATATTTGAATTGAATCAGCGCTATTATAGCGATAATGATAAAAAGTACCACTCCCATAGCTGAGGCAAGCCCGAATTTGGTGTACTCAAAAGCGGTTTTATAAAGGAGGTACAGGATTGTCGTCGTTTTAAACTGCGGTCCTCCAGCTGTCAGCAGCATGGGTATTTCAAATATCTGCAGTGAACCGATAGTCATGGTAACCATAATGAAAAGCGTTGTCGGCTTTAGTAATGGCAGCGTAATATTAAAAAATTTTTGCAATCCTGTGGCGCCATCAATATTGGCTGCTTCATAGTAGGACACAGGTATGCCCCCCATTGCAGCAGAGTATAATATTATCGGTTGCCCCACTAATATTAATATCAATAATATTGAAACAACAAGTACGGCATTTACAGGACTTCCATACCAATCTATGGAAGCGGCTCCTAAAAGGTCTGTAAAATATTTGCTCAGCCCGTATGCAGGGTTAAAAATCCATTTCCATGTGATTACAAGGGCGGCGGAGGATATTACCGCAGGTACGTAAAAGCCTGCTTTTACCAATGATTGTACGGTATTGCCCGAATTGAATATCAGATTCGATACCCATAGCGCCAATGTTATGCAAACAGGCACAATTATTACTGCGAGCAATAAAGTCGTAGCTATCGAATTTAAAAATATACTATCTTGAAAAAGCAGTATGAAATTATCAAAGAACGCAAATTTCAAAGCTGCAAAATTGTATTCATACATAGATAAAATCAAGCCTATAACAAAAGGCAGGAAAATAAATATCGTGAACAATAAAACCCATGGGAGCAGAAACAAATATCCCCATTTGTTTTTAATAATTCGTTCAGCCAACCGATTCATTTCTGATTCACCTCAAATAAGGCCTGCTTGTCAAGGAAAGGGCGGATATAATCCGCCCATCAACCCTAATAGTTCCGGCCTATCATATTTATTTTTCATTCTTTGAAACGATATCATTAGCTTTGGTAACAAAGTCCTCCAATGCTTTTTGACTTGTCTTTGTATTGGTAAAGACCGCCTGGATTTCAGGATAGAATATAGCCCGGATTTCCGCCCAGTAAGGTTTTTGTGCGCCCCACCAGGGATCAGCGTTTTTAAGGAATTCCGATGACCTTACTGCTTCTCTTGCTGTCATAGGACTATCTTTATAGATTTCCAGTCCGGGACGTATCGGCACCTGACCGGCATTAGTGATAAATTCACCCAGGAGTGAATCATTCTTAAGAAAACTTAGTGCATATTCCTTTGTTGCGTTTATCTTGTCTGCATCATTTGTGTTTTTAAATATACAGATCCCGGTAGGCGTATAACCTGCTTTTTTTGGTGATTTGCCATCAAAACTCGGGAATTCATAAACCTCGACGTCAAAAGGCCCTTGTATTTTGCCTTCTTTGACCTGTGCTTCAACCTGAGCGGCATTCCACATACCGGAGGTCATTTCGACAACAATTTTTTTGTTAAAGAACAGGGTATTGCTGTCTTCATCCTTTAATGTCGCCGCGCCGGGCATTACAATCCCTTCCTTTACCATGCCTGCCAACAGATCGAGACCTTTTACTGCTTC
>VEPD01000521.1 GCA_012027035.1 Ruminiclostridium sp.
TCCCTTTTCCTTGTAGAAAGCTTGTTCACTTTCGTTGAAAATGAACTCCGTGCTGCAATCCTTGCAGGTAATTACTTTGTCTGCCATATAAATATACCTCCTAAATTTATTTGGATTTAATACTTCTTGACAGTCTCTCCTAAATAAATTAAAGAGGATGTGTTCAAAAAATGATTAATCCATGGCCATATATAATGACCAGCCAGTAAAGCATAACACAATTGCCAGCAATTTGCAAGGGTTTCCATGTTCTGTAATCATTTTTTAATGGCAACCTTAACTGCAAGATTCGATGTCTCCAGTTGCAACCGTACCTTCGAGGGTAAAAAAAACAATAATGCCTGCTTCCAAATTATTTCCCGTCAAGATATATATGGTTTATAGCTTAAGAAGGCTTGACTGTGAGTATTACTTCAACAGCCTCCTTTTCCCTGAAGCAGCTTTGTGTATAGCCTGCAATGCCATGCTGATAGTCATCAGTACAACTGAAAACGGATCATATCCCAGGGCAAATTTGATTATACCCAACTGCTCAGGATTGTCGTCCACCAGATAAGTCCACGTGGATGACGGCGCTTTCAAGCCCGCCTTGTCCATATCAATACCGCTGGAAGTTATTTCAGCAGAAGCAAGTGTGTTTACAGCTTCTTCTTTAATCTCCTCAAGTAGCTTTTCAAAAGCGTCTATGGAGATTTTATTAAATTCACTTATTGGTATTTTCCCGGCAATATTTACAAGATGAATAGTTTCTCTGGTGTATGACAGGAAATCCAGGTAGTCTGCCCAGCAGCTGTTTATATAATGCAGTGTGACTTGCCTTTCCGCCTTATCAAGGGCTTTTTCACCCACAACCGGGAGGAGTTCATCATATCGTGCCGCAATTCTTTCCTTCATAAGCGTGGTCCCATTTACACCTGAAAGTGTATCAAACCGCCACTTGTATATCATCTGCCTCTGGCGCTCCATCAATACCGAGTATTTCCTCATTGTTCTGCGTATATCAAAGTTCTGTCCTTCGACTATCCTTTGAGCCCTGCCAATTTCCCTCCTGATTACATTGTTATCAAGAGGCTGTGCCTGCTTTGCCGGATAAAGGGCTGCCGGAATTAATTCTTTAAGTTTGTATTGCTTCATCAGGTCATCTTCAAGGCTGATGAAGAATCTTGTGCTCCCGGGATCCCCCTGCCGTCCTGCCCTTCCCCTCAACTGATTGTCTATTCTCCTGCTTTCATGCCTGTTAGTGCCTATGACATACAACCCGCCAAGCTCAACAACCTTTCCATATTCTTCTTCATGCTGGCCTCCAAGCTTTATGTCAGTACCGCGTCCTGCCATGTTTGTGGATACCGTAACTGCGCCGGGTGCACCGGCATTTGCTACTATAGCTGCTTCCTGGGCGTCATTCCTGGCATTCAGCACATTACAGCATATCCCCTTTCCTTCCAGCACCGCTGCAAGGCATTCCGACTCTTCCACACTTCCGGTGCCTATAAGGATGGGCCGCCCCGTTTTGTGCACAGTGGATATTTCCTCCGCCAAAGCATCTAGCTTGGCTTCATTGTGTGTAAAAATAACATCGGGATGATCTATTCTGATGCATTCTTTGTTTGTCGGAATGACTGCCGTATTCAGTCCGTAAAACTCAAGAAATTCTTCCTCCGCAGGATGAACTGTGCCGGTCATGCCGCAGATTTTGGGATATAATCCGATAAAGCTCTGCAATGTAATTGAAAAAAGTATCTGTCCTTTTGTGGAGGATATAATACCCTCCTTTGCCTCAATAGCTTCCTGAAGTCCGTGAGGCCATTGCCTTTTATCAGCCACCCGGCCTGTGAACTCATCCACCAGCTCGACTTTACCCTTTCTGACTATATAGTCCACATCTTTTTTCAGCAGCAGATTTGCATGGAGAGCGTTATTCACATCCACAAGCAGGCTTAGATTGCCTTCACTGTATAGGTTTCCGCATTTAAACAAATCCTCGATGAGAGTGGTCCCTTTCTCCGTCAGAAATACATTTCTTTCATATTCATCAAAGCTGTAGTCAAGTTCCGGTTTCAAGCCTTTAATAACCTCAGCCATCCTCAAAGGATCAATCCCACGGACCCCTTCGGTTTTTCCGGCAATGACCAGCGGAATCCGGGCTTCATCTATTAAAATGGAATCGGCCTCATCTATTATTGAGCAATTGAAGGGGCGCAATACCAGATCGGCAACGTTTGTGCACAAAAAGCTCCTCAGGTAATCAAATCCGGCTTCCTTGGCAGTAAGGTAGGTAATATCGCAGGAATAAGCTTTTTTTCGCTCGCCGGCGTCCATTCCTTCTCTGACATAACCTACGGATAGTCCGAGAAATTCATAAACAGGGCCCATCCAACCCGCGTCTCTTTGCGCAAGGTAATCATTAAAGGTAAGAATATGCACTCCTTTTTCTGTAAGCGCATTTAAATATGCCGGAAGGACAGCCGCCAGAGTTTTACCTTCGCCGGTCTGCATTTCTACCAAGGCATTATAGTGCATTGCAATACCGGCAATCACCTGGACGTCGAAATGACGCATACCCAGCACGCGTTCCGATGCCTCCCTTCCAAGAGCAAACGCGTCAACCAGGATATCTTCAAGGGGTATTCCGTTTTGCGCCTTTTTCTTAAGCTCAAGAGAAAGTCTTTTTAATGTATAATTATCAAGATTAGCAGTTTTAATCTTATTTATTTCCTCAAGTAGCCTGCAACATGGTTCCAGGTCCAGTTCAGTGGAATATGACCTGATATTTTTCAGGGAATTTATTAAACTTTTATTTTTACGCATGACAATTTCCTCTCATTCAGTATTTTCTTTTTGACTCGATGCTTTAAGCACTGATTTCCGGATTTATTCTCCTGAGGTATCAGTGTTATATTTTCTGAATTGAGAAGTTGGCTGCTATCTTAAAGTTATGATATAGGACCAGCATAAGAATGCTTACAAGATATAAGATATCAAGAGTAAGTATGATATGATTTGAGATTCTGAAGGCAAATGCAGCAGCAGTAACAACGATGAATGACTGAACCATGAACATGAGATATGATGCTTGTGCAGGAGTCTTTTCCAATACCCAGTCAAGCTCAAGGAACGACCCGAAACTTACACGCCCTTTACCACCTTTACCAAAGCTGGAAACCGGATATGAAATTACTACCGTCATCAGTACGATAAGTACTGATATGATTGCTTCAAACATGCTTAAATCCTCAACAGGCCTTTTCTTTTAACACTCCAATAGCCGTATCATGTTTTCCTATTTTCTCTTCCAATCTGTCAAAACGCTTATCATGCTCCAACAGTTTTTCGTATACCTGCCCATATCCATCCAGTGCAGCCTCAACCTTGGGAACTATAACATTTTCAATACGCATCTGGCTTTTGCCGACTGTAGTAACTTCTGATTTCAGAGAAGCTACTTCGGTTTTGACTGTTGACAATTCCGATTCGATTGAAGATACTTTCCCGTCTAGTGTGGATACTTTTTCGTCTACAGACGATACTTTCCTGCTTAATTTAGTAACTTCTCCATAAATCTGAGTCATAAGCTCAAACATCTTGTTTTCCATTTAGGAACCCCCTGAAAAAAGGAATAAAAAAATTATATCACAATTGTATAACGATTAAAAGACTTACTTTTTTCTCCAGATTTGCTTCGGATTTACACTCTTCTCCAGAATAGCCCTGAAAGCCTTTTCAAAGCGTTCATCATCTTCGCCGGACCTTTTCCTGGGTCCGCCGATCCTGCCTCCCGCCCTTCGCACCTTCAGACCCAGATGGCGTTCGAAAAGAAGCCTGTCAATATTATCATTTGTATAGACAAGACCATTCTGATTCAACACACCGGCGCATTTGGGAAGTACCAGTGCAGCTACGCCATAATCCTGGGTAACAACAATATCGCTGCCGGAAGCCTTATTTGCAAGAGCTATATCAACAGAATCCGCAGATTTATCCACGGTGATTACCTGGGAATACCCGTCATTCAGCACATGGCTGGTATCAATGAACATCAATACCGGAACGCCATACTCTTTTGCGGCTTTAACAATTATTTGCTTAACAGGACACGCATCTGCGTCAACTAGAATTCTTATTCTTTCAGCCCTGTCATTGCTTTGATCTGATCCCACAATTCTCCCCTGCCCTGCTTTGTTTCAGATGAAAAAGCCAATATCGCTGCATCATCATCAATCCCAAGCGTAGTTTTTATTTCCTGCAGTCTTGCTTTTACTTGACTTCTGGTTACCTTGTCCAGTTTGGTGGCAACAACCAGATGCGGCACATTGCGGCGGCAAATCCAATCATACATGACTCTGTCATCGTCGGAAGGCTTGTGCCTTATATCAACTAAAAGGATTAACAGCTTGAGCTGCAGCCGTAAATTCAGATAGGTTTCTATAATTTGCCCCCAGGAAGACATTTTATCTTTGGAGACATTGGCATATCCGTATCCGGGCAAGTCAACAAGGTACATACAGCCGTCTATATTATAAAAATTGATCTCTCTTGTCTTGCCCGGTGTGGCTGCCACTCTTGCCAGCCCCTTTCTGTTCAAAAGGGCATTTATTATTGATGATTTGCCAACATTCGACCTGCCTGCAAAAGCCACCTCCGGTATGATGCTTCCCGGATATTGGTCGGGCCTTACGGCAGTCAGCTCATATCGCGCGTTATTTAAATTCAACCTAAACCTCCATAGCTACCTGGGGCTTTGCTCCTTATGCCTTGACCGGCTCGGCATATTCTACTCCAAAAGTGTCGACGGCGACTGTTTTCATTTTCTGTTCATCACGCGGCCTGTCGTTATGATCTCTTTTTACAGAAACTATTCTGTCTGCTTCATCCATTCCCTCAATGACTTTGCCAAAAGCGGCATACTGACCGTCCAGATGAGGGGACTTATCTACCATGATAAAAAACTGGGAGCCCGCTGAATTGGGGCTTTGTGATCTTGCCATGGAGATTACGCCCCTGTCATGCTTAAGGTCGTTGGTAAATCCATTGCGGGTGAATTCTCCCCTTATTCCATATCCGGGGCCCCCCATCCCAGATCCCTCGGGATCTCCGCCCTGAATCATGAAGGAGGAGATTACCCTATGAAAAATGGTATTGTTATAAAAGCCTTTTTTTACAAGTGAAATGAAATTGTTTACAGTATTAGGCGCAATTTCAGGGTATAACTCTACTTTGATCTTGCTGCCGTTCTCCATTTCAATGGTTACCACCGGATTGATCATTATTATCAACACTCTCTTTCTCTTCTTCTGTTTATTCTTCTGTTTATTCTTTTATTTCAGGTATTCTGTTTATATCGTCATCGGTAAATATATCAGCCTCGTCCCTGCTTCTTGTGGAGAATTCGGAAACGACAGCGCCCTTGGAAGCGCCCTGAAACCAATGCTTCGTATCTGGGTTTAGTGTATACTGCTCACCCGGATTCAATTCAATCTCTTTCCATACCGTATAGCTTTTCTCTCTTCCCCTTGGGACTTTTGCCTTCGGATTTGCCGCCGGTTCACCCTCAACATAAAGATAAACTTTTCCCCATCTGCATCTGAAGGTTTCTTCCTTGCCGGGTCCGCCTTCTACCGGGGGATGTCTGTGTTCCGGACATGTCTGATACGGAAAAAGAATCAATTCCTTTGCGCAGCACCTGCTGGTATTTACATAGGTTACAATTTCCAGCCCGGTGATTTCCAGTTCTCCCAGCCCGAAATCAGCAACCTCGATATTGTTTTTTTCAGCTTCCGTCAATATTATACCCGCCCTGTTAAAATAATCCAAAGCTTTGCTTCTTGCAACTTTTACCTGTTCCTTAGTTAACATGAAAAACACACCTCCTATTATTGTTCTCTTACATAATATATATAAAAATTAATGAAGGCAATAGAGAAAAGGCTTTTTTATCTACGCTTCCTGCCGGAGCTGCTTTAGAAGGTTGGCCATTTCAATAGCTGTAACGGCGGCGTCGTACCCCTTGTTACCGGCTTTTGTACCTGCCCTTTCTATAGCCTGTTCAATGGTATCGGTAGTCAAAACTCCGAATATTACCGGAATCCCGGTATCCAACGATACCTTTGCTATCCCTTTGGATACCTCGGCGGCGACATAATCAAAATGCGGCGTCGACCCCCTTATGACAGCTCCGATGCAAATAACCGCATCAAATTTTTTGGTAGCTGCCATCTTTTGTGCAACCAGTGGGATCTCAAAAGCTCCCGGCACCCAGGCTGCTTCAATATTCGCTTCATCGGCCCCATGCCTTACAAGAGCGTCGATAGCCCCACCCAGCAGCTTGCTGCTGATAAACTCATTAAACCGTCCTGTAACAATACCAAATTTTAAACCATTTGCAATGAGATTTCCTTCGTGTGTTTTAATCGTCATGATTTTTTACCCTCCTGATGTTTTTTTGTATTTTAATCAATATTGGCGTCATTTAAGATGTGTCCCAGCTTTTCCTTTTTGGTCCTCATGTAAAACTCATTCATCTCATTGACCTCTATTTGGATTGGAACCCTTTCCACAACCTCTAGTCCGTATCCGCTCAAGCCTATCACTTTTTTCGGATTATTGGTCAGTAGTCTGATTTTTCTGACACCCAAATCATACAGGATCTGTGCGCCTATGCCATATTCCCTCAGATCCGGTGCAAAACCCAGCAGTTCATTGGCTTCTACCGTATCTTTGCCTCTATCCTGTATTTCATATGCGCGTATTTTATTTATCAGTCCTATTCCGCGTCCCTCCTGGCGCATATACAGGAGTATGCCTCTTCCCTCGCGGCCTATCTGTTTCAAAGCCGCATCCAACTGCTCTCCGCAGTCGCATCTTAGTGAATGGAAAGCGTCGCCGGTAAGACATTCCGAATGGACTCTCACCAATACCGGTTCATCCGGATTTCCAATCTCCCCTTTTATCAGGGCGACGTGATGCTCGCCGTTTACAACATTCTCATAGGCTGCAATATTGAATTCTCCGTATTCCGTAGGGAGCTTGGCCAGAGCGGCTGCCTTTACAAGCTTTTCATTATTCCTTCTGTATTTGATTAAGTCGGCTACAGAAATAATTTTAAGATTATGTTTCCTGACAAACTCTATTAGTTCAGGTACTCTTGCCATAGTTCCGTCTACATACATGATCTCGCATATAACTCCGGCCGGATACAAGCCTGCCATCCTTGCAAGGTCAACAGCCGCTTCCGTATGCCCTGAACGTTTTAATACCCCGCCATCCCTCGCTATCAATGGGAAAATATGGCCGGGTCTCATAAAATCGCTGCCGGCGGAATCGGGATTTGTCAGTTCCCTGATGGTGTTAGACCTTTCAAAAGCCGATATGCCTGTAGTTGAATTCTTATGATCTACAGTAACTGTAAAGGCTGTCTTCATATTTTCAGTATTTCTCTCCACCATCAGATTAAGATCCAGACGGCGGGCGCGATCTTCAGTCAGAGGCGCACAGATCATTCCTTTCCCGAAGGTAGCCATAAAATTCACACTTTCAGGGGTAGCCTTTTCGGCTGCCATCAAAAGGTCTCCTTCATTTTCACGGTCTTCGTCATCTACAACTACAATCATCCTTCCCTGTCGAATATCTGCAATTGCTTCCTCAATAGAATAAAATTTCACTTTTTATTCCCTCCGTCCTGTACAGTTTTAATGTTAAGCAAAACCATTATCCTTCAGAAAATCCAAAGAGATATCCTTTTTTGGTTTTGATTCCAAGGTATTGCCGTTTAAAAGCTTCTCAACATATTTACCCAATACATCACATTCAATATTAATGCTATCTCCCACCCTCCTGGTCCCAAGGGTGGTAACTCCCGCTGTAAGGGGTATCAACGACACCCTGAAGCATTTTTCATCTGCATAAGCAACGGTCAGGCTTGTACCATCCAGCGCAACCGATCCTTTCATGACAATGTATTTCATGATGGAATCCGGGGCTTCAAGGGTAAGCCATATGGCATTATCTTCTTCAGATCGTCCTGTGATAATCCCCGTTCCGTCAATATGGCCGGATACAATGTGGCCTCCCAACCTGTCCGATAACCTTAAGGCTCTCTCGAGATTGACTTTGTCGGATATATTCAGTTTGTCGAGTCCGGTTTTCCTCATGGTTTCCGGCATAACATCAGCTGAAAACCAATTCCTCCCCAGATCGGTTGCCGTAAGGCATATGCCGTTTACCGCAATACTATCCCCTGCTTTTATATCATTCAGAATCTTTGAGCAATTGATGGAAAGCTTTATGGATAAGCTCCCGCGTATAATTCCACCGACACTGCCAACTTCTTCTATTATCCCTGTAAACATGGCTCTCCTTTTCAAAAGGGGACATTCCGAAACTACAGAGAACAGAAAACAGATATCAGAGAACAGAGACTTTATGTTCAATTTCTCCGAAGCCCTTCTTAAATCTGACTTCTGACTTCTGACTTTCCGGTGTGTCCCCTTACCTTATATACCCCTCGACAAGAATATCCTCGTCAAATCTGCTGATGCTAACGTCTTCCAATTTATATGCATCCTTCATAAGCTGTATTCCTTCACCCTCAACGGGGGTTTTTGCATCCTTCCCGCCAATGATTTTGGGTGCAATGAAAATCATAACCTTATCTACTATTCCTGAATTTAAAGCAGCGGCGTTCAGGCCTCCTCCCCCTTCCAAAAGCACACTGTCAATTTCCAGCTTATACAATTCATCCATAAGCCTTACCAAGTCAACATGCCCTCCGGTTCCATCAGCCTTTAAAATGTGTACCCCCTTATCCAGAAGCTGTTTTTCCTTTTCACTTTCAATTGCCGATGTGGTTGCAAGTATAACGCCAGCTGTGGCTTCCATGCTTATAACCCGACTGTCTAAGGGTATTATCCCCTTGCTGTCAACAACAATTCTGACAGGATCCATGCCTTTTTGAGATCCCAGCCTTGTGGTAAGGGACGGATTATCTGCCAATATTGTACTTATTCCCGCCATGATAGCCGCAACCCTGTCACGGATAACATGTACATGATGCCTTGAGCTTTCTCCTGAAATCCATTTGGAATCTCCGCCAGCCGAAGCAATTTTCCCATCCAGCGTCATAGCTGCTTTCATAATCACAAAAGGTTGCTTTTGAGTTATATATTTAATAAATATTTCATTTAGATTTTCGGCCTCTTTCCCATGAATACCCACAACTACTTCAATACCGGCTTCCTTCAGCATTTTTATTCCCCGTCCTGATACCTTGGGATTGGGATCTTCCATGGCTACCACAACTTTGCCGATCCCGGCCTCGATAATTGCTCCGGCGCAAGGGGGCGTCCTTCCGTAGTGGGAACACGGCTCAAGATTGACATAGAGCGTCGCGCCACGAACATCCTGTTTTGCTTTATTGAATGCCGCCACTTCGGCATGGGCAAGCCCCAATGCTTCGTGATACCCCTCTGCAATAATTTTTCCGTTCTTGACTATTACTGCACCTACCAACGGATTGGGGTTGGTTTTGCCCCATCCGCCCCTGGCAAGCTCCAAAGCTCTCTTCATAAAAATTTCTTGCATTCTGCGATCTATCTCCACAATTTTCTAATATATCCAATGCCCGACAAAAAATCCCTGAAGTAAAAACCTTCAGGGATATAAAAA
>VEPD01000419.1 GCA_012027035.1 Ruminiclostridium sp.
GGCTTACATATGTATTACCTATTCTTTCCGCCGCGTTTCCGAGGATTTCCAGTTCAAGTCTTGTGCCGATTTTCAAATCTCTGACTTCCATCAAGCTCTCCTGTAAAAATATCTATATTATTAATTATATATAACTCCTGGGTTTTGTCCACCGAAAGAGTAAAATTGGGTGCATAAAATAATCGTGCACCATATATTAACATTTATGATGCTTTTTGCATACCATTAATAATTTTTTCCACATCACTCCAACGCTTACTTTCGTGTTTAGCTCTCAAAGTCGCCATATATTGGCCGCCATTGATACTCCAACGCATTCCCGCTTGTTTCATACGTCTCTGTATAACCGATTTATTTCCGCTTTCTACCATACCGCTGCCTATATAATAGTCTTTGTTTTTGTATTCAAGATATCTGATCTTATCGATATTGTTTGTGATATAGCCTTCCAGATTAACTGTTTGTTTGGATTTATCCGATAATGGACTGTCAGCTATTTTCTTTAATGCCTTCTTTACCTGGTCGGTTTCTATATAATAAATGACTGTCTCAGCCCACTTTTTATATTTCTTATCATCATTAGGAAACAGTTCTCTTGAGTAGCTGTATACATTTTCGGTCATATGATAATAGTCGAGTATACATTCAGCATCAGGAAAGAGTTCCTTGCACATATTCCATATCCAGTGTGCTCCGTCCCCTATTACAACAACATTCTTAACCCTGCCATAACCGGCTCTGGCAGCAGAGTCGTACAAAACCTTTTTGAATTCGCCGACACTTCCGAAATATGTTACATATTCCTTCTTTGTTATTATCGCACTACCATTTTTTCTTTTTATCAAATCCCTGTCAAGGAAGGTAAGTCCAAGCTTCATCTCCTTCCATGTACTTCCATCTTCATCTTGAACTCTGGTATTAACTGCAGAACCGTCTGCCAGTATGTATAAAACCGCATCCTGCCTGTCCTTTTCAAGAAGTGCAGGTGCGGCAATTTCAGGCAATGCATACGAAGCTTCCGCCTTTTCCATCTGCTTTTCAAATATGTCTTTTCCTACCTCTTCGGATATAATCTTAATCTGGGAAGCGCTAATCCTTATTCCGGTCAATTTCTCCAATACTTCTTCCGCCTTCTTGAATCCTGGAACCATTTGAGCCGTGTAGGTAACTATTTCAATAAAGTCCCTAGTCATCCTATGCCCGTTAACTATTTTCAGCAGTTCGTCGTTTTGCCCGTACAGTTTCCCACAGTTGCTACAATAATCCATGTTACGGTAAACTGCAAGTGTTCCCAATGGCAGTGAAATAGCTATTCGTTGGTTTCTTTTTTTGTTTTTTTAAATCTTTTCCGCAGTCAGGGCACTTTTCATTTTCACACACCTCAATTTCTTCACTAATCAGTTCGCCTGCGTCATGCAGTATCTTTTCTTTAGCCTTTTCTACATGTTCGCTGAGCAATCTGCTAATCCCTGTCATGTCAAGCTTTTTCTCTTTCAGACCCTTTTTCAATTTCCCTTCAAGATCTTTCATTATTTCGCTCACATCAATTTTATCATTCATCTTTTGCACATCCCTATATGTAGTATTTTTATATTTATGTATTATCAATACTTATTATATATTATTTTACACATAAATACAAAACAAAAACTGGAATAAACCCATGATTTTAGGCTATTCCAGCTGCTTTTATGTGTTATGTGCAAATGAAATTTTACAATATTGTTATTGACATTTTGTACTATATTTTATAAACTCTGTATTAGTAGATTTCATTTTGCCTCCTTTGACAATTCGTCAGGGAGGTTTATTTTACTCTGGTTTTCTCAATTACCTGATTAAGTGTTTATCAGCAAACCTTGCTGAATTGGAATATTATGTCTCACGATAATTAAATGCACCCAGCATATTCTGTTAATTCATCGCCATTTTTTGACGATATATTCTTATATTATATCCATATTTCTGCATGCTTTGGGACGGACTAATGGTACAAATTACATGTATATTTAGTCACGCAGGCCTAAATACAAGGCTTGCAGAGTATGATAAAATAGAATTCTCAGGGGGTATACTGATGGTTCGTCTAAAACGGGTTTTATCTGCAGTACTTGCATTATTGTTTACATACGGGCTCTTTGACGGGCTAACGGTAAA
>VEPD01000078.1 GCA_012027035.1 Ruminiclostridium sp.
ATGGTCAACAGTTGTGTGTAAAATATAAAAGGCAGAAAAAAATTCTGTCTTTGTAAGAGGTCGTCTTTCAAATTAATTGTGCAGATACAGTCTGCTCAAATTCAATCATATTACTGTCCTATCTAATAATTCACATTTTATACAAAAAGAAAGCTGCCTAAACCAGCCTATTTATTTGTTGTAATACATAAGCAATCTCCAATAATTTGGGCACTCGATGAGCCTGAACTATTATTTATCTCGTACTAACCTTTTTCCCGGAGTTATCCTGTTAAAGCAGAAATCTGACTGAAATTGAGTGATAACCGATATTTCCGGGATGATGAATTTGTAAAAGCCGCTGTAGTATTAGTAACAAAGCCTGGCGTAAAAGCATAAAATGAAGAGGTAGATGGGGGTTTCTGCTATAATGGAAGCTATATTGTTATTTATTATATATTTACTGGCGATATACGGTACTTTGACGTTAATACTGGGTATTTTCGGAGCAATCCGCACCAGCCTTCACCTGAAGGGGTCAAAATTAAAGCTTGTACTGGTTGTAAAGAATTCAGAGAAATATATCGAATTCCTGGTCAAAGATGTAATTTTGAAATTCATGTCAGACAGGTCCATACCTATAGATGCTTTGACGGTTATCAACATGAATTCTGTCGATGATACGGGAGCCATATTGGAAAAACTTCATAAGGACGTCGAATGTCTGGAAGTGCTTTCCGAGAAAGAAAAGGAAAGAGTCTTCTGCAATTTTTGAGTTTGGATAATTAATACTATGGCGAAAAGCTTCATTAAGGATATATAGGTAGTTTTTGCGACAGTATTATTTCTCGGTCTTTTAACTTATTAAAAATTAATATATACTTATATACGTGTAAGTGGAATTTGGTTACCCATCATAAAAATTTTGGAGAGAATGTATTGCTTATTGTTGAAGGTACAGTGGAAGATATAATCTATAGCAATGAGATAAACGGATATACGGTGTGTGATATAAAATGCGATGAAAAAATAGTCACAGCAGTAGGTTATATGCCTTTTCTCAATGTAGGTGAAAATGTAAAAATCACCGGCAAATTGGTAAACCACCCTGAATACGGCGATCAATTAAAGGTTGAGCTATATGAAAAAGTACTTCCTCAAACTGCCGAGGCTATTGAAAAGTATCTTGCCTCAGGCGTCATTAAAGGGGTAGGACCTGCTACTGCCGCCAGGATAGTCAAAACCTTCGGCAAGGACACACTGGATATAATGAACTTCAGGCCGCAGATGCTTGCCGAGGTTAAAGGCATAAGCCTTGACAAGGCTGTAAGGATCGGGCAGGCTTTTGACGAACAAAGAGGCTTACGGAACATCGTCCTTTTTCTTCAGGAATTTGGAATTAGTCCGGCATGCTGTATGAAAATACATAAGGCTTTTGGAGATAGGGCGGTAAATGAAATAAAGCAAAACCCATATAAGCTTTCCGATGATATTTTCGGCATCGGATTCAAGACAGCCGATAGAATTGCCATGAGCATGGGAATAGATCCTGCATCCGGATTCAGGATATGCAGCGGTATAAAGCATGTATTGTCCGAGGCTGCCGGCAACGGACATACATATTTTCCCGAGGACAAGCTCAAAGAGTATACCTGCCGGCTTTTACAAACAAATCTGACTGATATTGAAAATTCACTTATCTCACTAGTCCTTGATAGGATTGTTGTAGCAGAAAAACAGGATGGAATCAACCGGATATATCTTAGCTCCTTTTTTAATGCCGAACTTGGAGTGTGTAGAAAGCTCATTGAACTGTCACTGGCTGACTTTGACTCAAAAATTAATGATATTGACATAAAGCTTTTGAAAATAGAAAAGGAAGAAGGCATTGAACTTGCCGGAATGCAAAAAACTGCAATTGAGGAAGCGCTGAAAAGAGGTGTGCTTGTAATAACAGGCGGGCCGGGAACCGGGAAGACCACTATAATAAAAGGCATTATCAAGCTTCTGGAAAGGGAAGGCCATAAGGCAGCGCTTGCCGCACCTACAGGACGTGCGGCAAAGAGGATGTCGGAAGCCACCGGCTATGAAGCCAGGACTATACACAGGCTGCTTGAGATAGGCTATACCGGCGATAACAGGGACAGAGACCTGTTGTTTCAAAGAAATGAGAATAATCCATTGGAAGCGGATGTAATAATAATTGATGAAGTATCCATGGTGGACGTGCTTCTTATGAACCATCTTTTAAAGGCTGTGCCTCCAGGCGCAAGGTTGATTCTGGCAGGAGACATAAACCAGCTTCCGTCGGTTGGAGCCGGAAATGTATTGAAGGATATAATTAACAGCGGGCTTGTTAAGACAGTAAAGCTCACAGAAATATTCAGGCAAGCCCAGGAAAGCATGATCATTGTAAATGCACACAGGATAAACAACGGGGAAATGCCCTGCCTTAATGTAAAAGGCAAGGATTTTTTCTTTGTCCCGCGCAGCAATGCTGAAAATGTTGTCAGGGCAGTTACGGACCTTTGCTGCAGAAGATTACCGGATACGTACGGATACGAACCGTTGCGCCAGATTCAGGTATTGACGCCTGCCAGAAAAGGTCCGGCCGGGGTTGTAAACCTGAATATTGAACTTCAAAAGGTATTGAACCTGCCGGGGGGAAACAAGTGTGAAAAAGTATACAAGGACTATATTTTCCGTGAAGGAGACCGCGTAATGCAGGTCAAAAACAACTACAGCCTGAGATGGGCGAAAGCCGGGCAGTCATATATTGAAGGCACCGGCGTATTTAACGGAGATACCGGAATCATAAGCAGGATCGACGAAAAAGCGCAAATAATCGAAGTGACTTTTGAAGAAGACAGGGTGGTGGAATATGATTTCACAATACTGGACGAAATTGAGCCTGCATTTGCCGTAACAGTACATAAGAGCCAGGGCAGCGAGTTTCCGGTGGTAGTAATGCCTGTTTTTTCAGGACCGCCGGTATTGATGACCCGTAATCTTCTTTACACTGCCGTTACAAGGGCAAGAGACCTTGTGGTCCTTGTCGGGGATGAAGGCGCTTTGGCGGATATGGTTGCCAATGAGAGGGAAATGCTGAGATATTCCGGTTTGGCGGACAAGCTGAAAAGGCAGAAATCAGAAATCAGAGAATAGATAACAGAGACCAGAGAATTAATTCGGGAACCATTTTATGACAAATATGATTGTCATTGCGAGGAGTGATAACGACGTGGCAATCTTTATGCCGGAAAGCGAGGGTAAAACCAGATTGCCACGGCCTACGGCCTCGCAATGACAGGCGA
>VEPD01000240.1 GCA_012027035.1 Ruminiclostridium sp.
AATGGTGGGCTCCATGGTATATCAGCTTACAAAAGGCGTCCCGTCAAAGGAACTTGAGAAAGCCGGACTTGGCGCACATTACACGGATCACGACCATGCTGTTTACCCAGTAAGCGCCGCAGGTAATCCGTTCACGGCTGCATATATACAGTCAAAGGGCGATCCCCTCGCCGACCTGACCGAGGATCTGGCTGCAGAGCAGAAGGCACGTGCAACCTATGAGAATCTTATCAATTTGGCTGACGACCCTGATGTGCTTGAACCCCTGAAATTCCTGCGCGAACGAGAAATCGTCCACTTCCAGCGCTTTGGCGAAGCATTGAGGATTGTTCAGGATGCACTGGCTGAGAAGAAGTATTATGTTCAGAAGCCCATTTATGAAAATAACGCAGCATATTAAATATTCGAATGTATAGTCCAAAATCAATTGCTATAAAGGCCGGCAGGATTACCGGCCATTTTTCATTTAAGTTTCACATTATCATTGGCTATCAACAACACATTTATCTATCCTTCCAATAAATGTTAAAATAAATATATTCATATTTCATATACTTATGCTGAATACGGCGCACAAGATTGAACAGTAAGAATGAAGTTTATTTTGAAGTAATATTCATGACATACAGCTATGTACACAGGATGATTAATACCGAAGCTTTCCCAAATGCCATTGATTTATACGATAAAAATAAAATGACAGGGAGAGGACGAGGAAAATATTGCTATAACCCAATTACAAGGTGTGAAGGCGAAGAACTTATAAGAGCCGAAATTGCACAGCACTTTCCTAAAAATAAGATAATGTATGTGGTATAGTTCATAAAAATGCCAGTTTTCTATTTATATTTTAAACATCATAGGGTCAAGTCATTTTAACGTATACTTTAGTATATAAATAAAGGATGTGGTTGGTTGTGTCCAAATCTTTAGTTATTACTTCAAAAAATGCTGCCCAGCACTGGATTCTTTTAGGCATTCCTGTCTTCATCATCGTTGGTTTTTTCATGCACTATATCTATGAATGGTCAGGCAACTCCACAATTGTAGGAATATTCGCGCCAGTCAATGAAAGCGTGTGGGAGCATTTAAAATTTACTTTCTGGCCCATTCTCATTTGGTGGGTTACCGGGTACATTATCCTTGGTAAGAATAATAAAATTTCTGCAAGCCAATGGTTTACTTCCTGTACAGTTGCGGATCTGGTATGTCCATTGACAGTTCTGTGCTTTTACTACACCTATACCGGGGCATTTGGCATTGAATCACTTATACTCGATATTTTTTCACTTTTTCTCGGTGTTGCAGTAGCTCAAGATTTGGCGCTTCACGTGTACAAATACGCCAGGTTCAGCCTGTATTGCCTGTATATTTCTGTTGCAATACTAATTCTATTGGCAGTCGTGTTCACTGTCTTTACCTTTGCTCCCCCTCATATTCCCTTGTTCAAGGATTCGGTGACCGGAAAATATGGAATCTAACAAGATCAGTTTTTATGTGGTGTCCCTTCTTACGATAATGTGAGTCTGTGGCCTAAGTTATTAAGCCTCTTTGTTCTAAATCAGCCTGTCTTTGCGAAACCCTGCCGTTATAAATCGCCATGCAGCCTTTCTGTTTGTCAGCCAAGCAATTTGAACTTCGTTCTTGGTGTTGCTGAGTATTCTTGGTATGAAAAATTTTGCGACCGTTTCAGGTTTATCGGCCAATATATTGAATATCTTTCTAAACTTTCCATCTGCCATGACCTCAGACTGCTCACCGTTTGGCGTTTTTGTGATAAAATCAGTCAGCATCATACCCGGAGATAAGCGCCCCGCTATTATTCCTGTGCCTTCCAGTTCCTTGGCAAGCCCTTTCATAAAATACGTTAATGCGTGCTTGGTGGTACCGTACAATATTGTCTTGAGCTGTATCATGTTGTTGGAGCCCAGACCCTCCATGCTGTATATCGCACCATTCCCCTGTTTGATCATCCCCACTGCCGCAATCTGTGAACCATATATCATGCCGGTAATATTTGTCTTAATAATGTTTTCGGTGTAAGTTTCGCCCGTTTCCCACGAAAACATGTGCGGCGTGTTTTGCCCCGCGTTATTGATCCATATATCTATCCTGCCCCATTTTTCCAGAGAAGCGTCCCAGAGGTTTTGCAGACTTGCTTTTTTCTGGACGTTGCATGGGACATAGATGTATTTCCCCTTAAAGAGCGACAGTGAAGCCCTGGTCGCTTCCGGCAACGCTTCACCCCTACCGGACAGCGTAACGTGACACCCGGCTCGCAGAAACTCCGTTACCATAGAAAATCCAATACCCCGTGTACTGCCGGTTATCACTACATTTTTCATGAAAAGCCTCCTTCACCTTGTTTTCAGCCATTCCAGAACAGGCTCGCAAAAATAATATATATTTATTAAGCCCAATGCTGGTTATTCGCGGATATCCCGGTTTCTTATCCAGTCCCAGTAATATCTTATAGAGTTTACGCATCTGCGCTACCACTTCTGAGAATGAAATGTTACTCCAATTTGATTTCATACATTCGTCCAAATAAAAATCTCGTGCAGTATTATCTTCAACTCTCATTAAAATCGATAATGCGTCCAACTCAATTGGCTACGCAGTGTGTAGCTATTTTGAAAGTCAAATAAAACTGCCGCATGTTTTCAAATTCGCAATTGTATAACCTTTTCCAAATTCCTCTGTCAGCTTTTCAGAAAGGAATTTCAAAAGATTCGTGCCGTATTCAGCACGCTGATTTTCACCTTGAACTTCATATATTTTCTTACCGATGTTCCAATATGTTTCAACCATAACAAAGTTAACAGTTGCATGCACCTTTTCTATTAAGTATTTCGCTCATAAACACTTCTCTCCAAATATATTTCATATTTTCTCAGCCAAACTGATGATTTTGATAAGCCGTACAATAAAATTGGTGCATTTCGCAAACGGGTAGAACTCATTAAGACAAAATTCCATTCTTTTCCTACAGACTATACCTTGTATTCTTGCCCTTCCCATTAACCTGAATCAAATTTTTATCAGATAGCTGCTTCAAGACCCTTACTGCCATAGCTTGTGAAATTGCAAGTATTTTTTCAACTTCTTTTCTAGTAATGTATTCTTGTTTTTCAAACATTTGCAGAACACTATGTTCATTGTCGGAAAGAAGTTCTTTAGATTTTACCAAAGCTAAATTTGCATTGACATTTGGAAGTGTAATTTTAAATGCATTGTCACTAACTTCTATCTGTGGCTTAACTGAGTATCTCTTATAACTGCGCAATATTTTGGGTATGCCTGTACCATAAGCTTCAATCAATGTTAACCTGTAAAAAACGTTTGCTAAATTTTCGTTTCGCGGCACCGAAACTCCAAGCATAATATCATCATAAGTAATACCTTTAACCAATCCGCCGATTGAAACAAATTCAATTCGATCATCAAAAATGCTTATGAGAATACCGGCACTAAATGAGTAGTCACGGTGCACGATAGCATTCAGTAATGACTCGCGTATTGCCTCAATAGGATAATCCCTCGTGTCAATACGGTGAAGCCCAGTAATCTCCGAATGTGTCCGGTTATAACGGTCAATAAACTGATATGCTTCATTAAGTTGCTTTAATAACGAACCATTAAACTCATATCTATCTTTAAATATTGCCTTAACTGTGTCTTCAAATACAGCAATTTTAATGGTATGTACACATTGGTCAGAAATAAGTAATCCTAAATTAGTGTAAATTCTATCGGAATTCATAAGTTTAAGTGTTTTTTTATTATTTTGCTCGAAATTGACATCTCTTTTCTTGAATTCTTTTTCTGCTTCAAAAAAGGTTAAATCTTGATTTAAAGAACGAACTTCTTCATACTTTTCACCATCGGTTTCTCTTATCATTTTCAAAATCACTGCTTGCATTATTTTGTCTATATTCGTGAGTCCAATAGGTGTCCCATCATTTTCCATACCAATATAAAGTGTTCCGCTTTTAATTGCTTGCCAAAACAATTTCATAGAATCATCAGTTTCAGCAGTACCCTCAAACTCACCGCAGTTTATTTCGATGAGCCTATCATCGAACACAATCTGTCCTTTGAAGATAATTTCACATGTTTGGCGAGCTCGTTTTTGGGGACTGCAAAAACACACATCAAAACTAACTCTCCTCAAATTTTCAGCTTGCAGTTTTGCCTGCGCTATTCCTGTTTGATTCAACCCAGTATCTGTACAACCGTTGAACTTCTTGAATAAGTTCCAGTCGGTTTGCCCCTGACGGACGAGGTATACCATAATAATTTATTCCTCCATTTGATATAGCATACTGCTCTTATTCAGTGAAAGCAGGCAGTACAGTCAATTATGGAAAGTTTACCACTTTTAGAGATAATCATATTTCCTTCGTGAAAGTCGCCGTGATGGCGGCATTGCGGACGATTTTCAAGTAAACAGCGGTTGCTTTCGATAAAAGCAAGAATGGTGGCATCGCCATCGAAAGGAACACCTTCGGAACGGAATGCAGTAAGCCGTTTATCAATGACGGTAAAATACCGCGCCGCCCAATCGTCTGCATTTTCGGGTACCGGGATTGTATGTATTTTAAGCAGGATTTCACCGGACTTTACGCCGAGAGCATACTGTTCTGATTCAGTAAGGGTAGGTAGTAGAGCCTCTACTTCTTTGCCATCAACCCAAGTTAACAATGTATATACACTTTTGCCGTTATCGCATGTACCAAAATCAATAGGCTGCGACATCAATACACCAAGCACCGCCGCTTTCTTCATTATCTCAAATTCAGCTTTTTTATGCTCATATTCCGAAATATCGGCAATTCGAAGCAGAAGCCGACACCCGTCAACGGTTTCAATGCGGTATTTTTTGTCACTGGACATACCCTTGTTGATTTGTTGAATTTTTGAAAAGGTGTCATAGCCCTTAATATCTTGCATCCCGTCACCTCCTTTTATTTATAAATAATCTTCCATGGTTCATTGTCATACCATGAACCAAAGGCTTCCGAATATTTATCCTCCATAAACATGGGTAGATAGTCATCTATGAAAACTTTGCGTTCTGTCGGCATGGCTTTCAACTCATCAATGCTTATCCAAAAATTTTTACCCTCAACCGTGTCAGTCAACTCGCCAAAATAATCAGTAGTTTTATAAAGGAATGTAAAATAGCGATCAAAAGTTTGGTTGTTCGACCAATGAACCATGCCGCAGGATTTCAGGTTGCAAATGTCCAACCCTGTTTCTTCCTTTATTTCCCGTACAGCGCAGTCACAAACGCTCTCTCCGTCCTTTATATGTCCACCAGGAAAGGCAATACCTTTGTAACTTTTCAACCTATCGTGCGCCAACACCTTGCCAGTGGACTTGTCCTGTATCATAACCATCGTGGTAAATTCAAATTTAGGCATCTAAATACTCCTTTATTTCTCCAACAAACTGATTGCCGCAGCGGGTAAGTTCTCCGAGAACACGGTCGATTCCGTACTCAAAAGTGTGCCAGTTATCTCGCGTAATCCCGTAGCAGTTCACAGGGCAAATAAGGATTTCTGCGTCGGGGAAAGCAAGCTGATATAGCATCAGGCATCTTCGAGCGTGAAATGACTTTCAGACGATAATAAATCTTCTCTCTATTCTCCATTTCTCTACCAACTCGTAGATCTGATAATAACGAATACCTGACATACATCGCCGCAACTAGCGATTATCCTCATTAACTATTTCAAAGTATAATTTCTGTCACGGTTACTGCCATGTGCAACTATAATATTTTTATCACTCATATCCTTGAATATTTCTCTAACCCTTGTTGAACTAAGACCAGTTATTTCTCTAGCTTGCCTGTTGTTTATTTCTTTATTCTGCATTAAAAATTCAATGATTTTATCAACGGTTATCGACGGTTTTTTATCGACGGTTATCAACGGCTTTTTATCGGTTAGGCCTGCTTTATTTAATTCCATAATTTCAATTGCAGCTTCATTCGCAGTCACCGCCTTTAGTATCCGGTTCGGATTTGGCCTTTTCCTGTTGCTGCAACTGCTCTAACTCATGGATGTATCTGTCATAGTCAGACTCAAAGAGCCTGTCCTGAACAATCCGATACTTCTCAAATTCACTTTCGGCATGGAACTTGGCGATCTCTGCCGTAATACTTCCCGCATCGGTCAGTATTGCACGTTCGTCAGCCTGCAGAAAAATATCAAGCCGTTTCGCCCAATCTTCCATCGTCATCGGAATATGCCGTCTTGCTCTGTCCTCCGCAAGGTCGAGATATGCCGAGACAATGCGTTCAAGAGAGCCAATTTCTTCTTCGGTGAGGTAGTTCTTTGCAATCGAAACGTCACTCTTGATTATCTTGCCATCCGGCGCATCTTTCCATGTTGTCAGACCCATATGAGGTTTGTCGGCATTGACGCGCTTATATATTACCTCTGCCGCCGTATTGCCATGAACAGCAAAGTGCATCTTATTTTGTACTTTTGCAAAAAAGTCTTTTGTGGTCTTTGCCGATTTATCATAGTCGAGCGCAGTAGAGTAAATGTCAGTGATTTTCTGATAAAATTTCCTCTCGCTAAGGCGAATCTCCCGGATTTTTTCAAGCTGTTCGTCAAAATATTTCTCGGTTAGAATGCTGCCTCCGTTTTTTAGGCGCTCAGAATCCATAACCCAACCTTTAATCGTATATTGTTGTACGATTTGGTTCGCCCAGACGCGGAAACGTACAGCCCGTTGATTGTTTACCTTAAAACCAACTGCTGTTATCATCTGTAAATTATAATGGTCAACTTCGCGCGAAACTTGACGCCCGCCTTCAGTTTGAACTATTAAGTATTTCTTAATAGTTGCCCCCGGTTCCAGTTCAGAGTCATCAAAAACTTTCTTGATATGCTGGTTGATTGCAGATACGGATACGTCATATAGGGTCGCCATCATTTTCTGCGTGAGCCAAATGTTCTCGTCCTCATAACGCATTTCAACGCTATCCTGACTGTCGCCAGTTGATGCGACAAAAGTCAGATACTCAGCGGCGGAACTGCGAATTGTAATTTCGTTTTTCTTTTTCTTTGCCATATCGCCTCGCTCCTTACTAATCTTTATTCCTTGAATGTATTTTGCCAAATTGATTACAATTCAAGTTTCTTACCAGATTTTTTTCAAAGCTCTTTATCACATCATTCGGAATAATACCTAAAAAATAGTCCTCTAAGATAAGAACGCACCACCAAAATAATCCATATGCATCTTACTTAACTTGCTACCGTGCGATACATTTTGTTGAGCACGAACACTTTCTAAATTTACTAAACGTTCAGCAACTGATATGCCAAAATTATAATCACAATAGTTGCTTACATAGAAATGCGCATTTCCATACGACACAATAAAACAAGTTGCAGAATTTTTACAAATTAGTGCAGCTCCATAAATTTTAAGTTGTTGTATTAAGTCCCATTCTGAACAAGACGAAAGTAACTTTACCCATGGCGAGCCTTTTTGATTATCCTTATCACAAAACATAAGAGTATAAGTAAATCCTTCAGGATTCTTTATTAATTCTTGTTTTAGTGGTATCTCTTCAAATTTACGTTCTTCAAGGAAGGTTTTAAATTCATCTGTCTTATCAACAGGTATTTGATAAATATTATAGTCATATGTAGGCTTTTCATCCTTTTTTCGCGGCATTTAACTCATCCTTCCTTAATGCATTATTTAACATTATCTTTAATTTTCTATATTGCAATAAATTCTTCGACATTTAATACCTGTTCTCCTTTAATTTGCCACATTGTTGCTTGAATTAATTTTTTATTCATTTATTATAAAACCATCCATCATCTTCAAGAGAAAAGTCAAATATTCGTTCCTAACTTTTAGCCATTACATATTATAAAATTCAGAGTCTTTTTCAGATGAAATAATTGTCACGGCATACCGACTACTCAAATCCAAGAGCATGACATTTCTCTACATCTTTATCATTCTCATTTATTTGTAAATACCAGTTACTCAAAGGGTAATGATAAAGATTAAAGTCATTCACAATGTATGTTTTAAATACGTATAAAAGATTTTTTTATGAATTGTCTTTCTTCGGTATAACTCCGAAAAAATCCTTGTCTTAAAAATGCTGCCACAGGCTAGAATCAAAACTGTGGTAAGGTATTGATACACTTTCCCAACTTCCGGACCCGTTGTCTTCAGGTATATGCATTTTCATATCATCAAATGGAATTATTGCTATCTGCGGTTCATCGGAAAGTAGCCATAAATGAAAACAGTAGTTAGTGCTTAAGCAAGCAGTTTCCCATTCATTCCTGGTAATATGCGCAACAGCATGTAAATATTCATATTTTGAAGCCTTCACTTCAATGAGCAACTTGTTATCATTGAATTTTGAAACTTGAGATAATAAATCATAACCGGCAAGATTGCTGTCAATTGACTTCCAAATTGGACGTTGTTCCGTCCTCTTTAATTCATATCTGACGCTTAGTTTTTCACCATAACGACCCACCAAAAGCTTCTCTGCTTCACGCTCATTATAGATTTTTACAAATAGATCATCCCACCACATAGTTACAGTTTCATGCCAGAATGTTCATGCCCATTGCATTTCCGATTCTTGCCACCTGTCTTCCAATTCTCCCGAATCCGATTATACCCGGATTTTTATCTGCCAGTTCGATAAGCATGTAATTTCAGAAACAAAAGTTCTTATTTTTTAACCATTCACCACGTTTAACTGCATTATTATGTTCCTGCACATGAATGCATAATTCCAGAAGCAAAGCAAAAACCATCTGTGCTACTGAATATGTTCCATAGGTAGGTACGTTTGCAACTGTTATACCACTTTTTACAGCAGCTTTTACGTCAACTATGTTATAACCTGTAGCCAGTACACCTATATACTTTAATGCAGATAACCCGGCAATTGTCTCTGCTGTTAGAGGAGTCTTATTGGTAAAAATGATTTCCGCTCCGTATGACCTTTCCATTATTAATTCCGGTGGTGTATTGTCATATATTTCTGTTTCTCCAAGTGCTTTTAAATCTTCCCAGTTTAAATCTCCTGGGTTTAAAGTATATCCATCAAGTACTACAATTTTCATAAAAATTTCCTCATTCCATGCTCATTGTCCAGTCTGCAAATCTCATCAAAATCAGGACTCGGAGTATTGCTGCAGTATTCAATCACTTTTCGTTCTGACTCCAATATTTTTTCGACAACATTGAGAAGCTCCTCCAATGGTATTTTATCCGGTATCACCAGCACTCCGTGTTTATCTGCATGTATCAGATCACCGGGGTTTACGACAACACCGCCCACCCTGACGGGTGTCCCCATTTCCACATACCTTATATATGCATGCCCGACAACAATATTTGAAGCAAACATGTGAAATCCCATTTTCCCGACTTCATCCACATCTCTTACATTACCGTTTGTTACTGTACCAATGCACCCCAGTGATTTAAATATACTTACTATATAGTCTCCCCAGGCGCATCCTCTTTTTGGATGCTGGTCCATATCCTGAACTACCAGTATGGTTGGAGTCGTTGATTTTCTGACATTTTCCCAGAGATCCCTGATATTTATGCTCCTTTCTCCTGGAATTTTAGGCAGTTCCGCGATTATCTTTCCGGTATATGCGTATCCGACCATTGCCCCATTTTCAGGAAATATGCACCTGATGCTGCTGTCCATATAACCCTCGCTCCGGGGACGGACATCAAATTTTTCAATAGCATCGCTAATTATCGGAGTACTGATGTTTTTTAGTCTTTCAAGCAAATTAGCCATGATTTAAGAACTCCTTTCTTTGTATATATTATTTTACTGCTTAACCTGATTTCAACCGTTCATGTCAACATATTCCGGAGCCCATACGACAGCGGTCTTTAAAGCTGCACCCCCGACAAATATCCTGTTTTCATATAATGACTTCGGATCCTTCATCAATTGATCGAGTCCTATTAAATCGACTGTCTTATCAAAGTCGCTTTTACAAAGATAGTCAATTGCTTTTATCATATGGTCCCGTCTGAAATTAATGGAACCGAGGATCAGGTGATTTTTAAATCCGAAAGACATGGTTTTGAATGACACGTCGGGTCCTACCGAAAAACTGTCATAGATGCCGTTGTTTCCCAAAACGCCATACTCAAAAGCTATCTGGTGTTCCAAATATGAACCTGATGTACCGATAAATACCGACGCTTTTCCATTCAGCTGCCTTTCAATTTCGCAGGCAATCTCAAAACCGTTGTTTGAGTTGTTTTGTACATATCTGGCTCCGGTTTTCTCAAGTGCGAAGGCTACCTTGCTGCTATTGCTGCTGCTCCTTGATACAAAAACAACAGTTGATTCCGGATACTTTCTGCATATAAGTTCACCCATGAATATCCCTGTTGTTCCCAGCCCGAAAACAAGAGTTCTTTTAAAAGTGTTCCGTCTTGCAAGTATTCTTGCTTCATTTTCAGAGCATTTGTTTTTTGCCGTTTCAACCCTGTAATTATGGGCAGATCCTATTTCCTCCAGTCTTTCAAGTTGGAAGGTCATACATGCGCAGGGATCGGAGAATGTCAGCCTTTTCGCTGTAGACAGCGGCAGTTTTCCATTATTGACATATTCATCAGGTATATCAAGCAACATATCCGGATGGTAGTAGTTTTCTTTGGACATGAGTCCATCCGCCTTGTCGCATCCGTATTCAAAATATGTTTCATCGTCTCCATATCTGGATGGATCAAAGGAATCTCCACCTCGTATCAGGACTATTGCAAACTTTTTATATGAAGGCGCATACACAACTCCTTCATGACCATTGATCAATCTTTCCGTACCAGGGAGAAATTTTGACGTCAGTTCATTTCTTTTCCCCATTTGCATGAGTTCGTAGTCTGAGCCGCAAAAACCCGTGCAAACTGTCCTGCAGAGGATTCCATCCTTTTCAGGCTCATCTCTCAGGCGTTTTCGGGGTATGTTATAAATTTCCACTTCACCTGACTTGATGGGTTCATCCGTACTGTTTTGCAGATAGGTTGCAAATGTTTTCATTACACTGCCTCCTCGTTAAACAGGTATGTGCAAGCTTATATATTCCGTACAGCGGATTTTGCGCTCCCAATATACAGACCATGCATCTGTTACGTTTGCGCCTTTTATGATTGTCATACTTCCATCCGGCATTGCTTCCGGATATAACTTTCTATAAGCATCCAGATAGAATCCTTTATTAAATTCTATCTGCAAGGTCACTTCGCTTTTAATTGCAAATGGTTTGACCATTGGTTTTTTATGAACAATTTCCCTGGCTTTTTCATGGATCATCCTTGATGTTTGCTCTTGAGGAAAACATCGTCCACCCCATTCACATATCGCTTCCTTTACCGTAACAGTTTCCACATTCGGAATTAATGCTTTTGCTTCTTCCACTCCTGCCGAGTCTCCGGTCACCAACAGAAGCGGGATATCGTAATCTCCTGCAATAGCTGCTTCCAAACCAATTTCACCAACTTGTATCCCGTTAAGTACAATATTTTTAATGTCCAATTCGTATGAATGCGGTAATAATCCGCCTGAAGTTTCGAATTTAGAATGAAGCCCCAATAGGATCAAGCCTTCAAATGTCCTATCCAGACCTCCTGCCCATTCCTTTCGATAGGGCGGTTTGCCGCATATGACGGAAACATTGGCCGGTAAAGCAGAAATATCAATATTTCTGCCATAATAATGCTCATCATATATGACAATTTCATCAGCCCCTCCGTCATTCAAACCTTTGATAAGCGCTGATAAATCTGCCATAAGCATCCTTTGACCAAATCCGTATTCCGGTTTGCCAGGTTCTGCCTGTTCATAACTGACTACTCCGCTGACGCCTTCAATATCACTTCGGATCATGTATTTTTTCATCGTTAAGGACTCTCCTCCGGCAGAAGCATTATTTTACACCCTTCTCCCCGTTTTGCTGTTTCAAAAGCCTTTTCAAAATCATGCAGTGCGAAACGGTGAGTAATGATTTTGTCAAGATTGATTTTTCCACTGAGAAGGATGTTTTCCGACTTCTCCCATGTTTTGAAAAGCTCCCGGCCCCAGCTTCCTTTGATGACAATTTCCTTTTGTGTTATCATACGCATTGGGTTTTCTATGACAACAGGTTCTTTTGGGTTGCCGATCAGGTATGCTTTTCCTCCGAAGCAAAGTGAACGCAGCCCTTCAGTAAATGACTTTACGCTGCCTGAAGCTTCGATCAATATGTCCAGGCCTTCGGTCTGACTCATCAGAAAATCTCCAAAATCAGGTGTTTCTGTGACATTTATAAGGTCAGTGGCGCCCATCTCTTTTGCAAGTTTTAATCTTTCCGGATTTATATCTGCTGCAAATATCCTGCCTGCTCCCAGTAAGGAAGCCAATGCTACAGCAAACTGGCCTATCGGACCGCAGCCTGTGACACAGACTGTCGACATGCCCACATCAGCGTCAAAAACGGGACGCACGACAACACCAAGTGGTTCCAGCATTGCACCGGCTTCCCATGATAACCCGTCAGGGATTCTCCTGACCGCTGATTCTTTTACAAGCGTATATTCTGCAAAACATCCGTTCACATTATGGCCGAACAGTCTCATGTTCAAGCAGGTATGGGGCCTTCCGTCCATGCATTGCCTGCAGTTGCCGCACGGTATATGTGTTTCTACGGCTACCCTGTCTCCGATTCTTATTCTGGTTGTATAGGATCCCGCAGCTACTACTTCTCCGGAACATTCATGGCCGGGAATGAATGGAAGGTTTTTGACAAGTCCCTCACAGAACGCGGTATTCCACATGTAAAAATTCATATCCGATCCGCATATTGCCGCCGCCTTCACTTTTATCAAAACATCTTCATTTCCTACCGTGGGCAAATCCATATCCAGATATTGAAATCCTTTGGTTTTTGAAGTCTTCACAACTGCTTTCATCTTTTACCTCCGTTTCAGGCACTAATAATCATCCAGATCAAAAACCAGCTCCATTTGAGCCCACCATTCTCCTTCCGCTGCTTCCGGAACAGGTTCCTGGAATGTACACATCAGAGCGTCCCATTCTTTTTCTCTAGGGCCTGAAGCATAGTTTTGCAAGTCCTTAACGGGGTCAAAACTGTCTTCTGTCTCAATAATCATAAAGACTCTGGTCCCCAGAAGAAAAATCTTGCTGCGTATGATGCCCAGCTTCCTGTTGCACTCGATAATTTCAGGCCAGACTGCGCGGTGATATTTTTTATATGCTTCCGGATTGTTTTTCAAATTAATTGTGTATGCATATGTTTTCATAAAACCACCTCGTAAGGTAATATTTTCAATACTTTTTATATTTTTGAAATGTCTCCCACATGGAAATGACATTTTCAGGCGGTACATCGCCCTGTATATTATGTACGGCAGAGAATATGAACCCTCCGCCGGGAGCAAGCTCGTCAATGTGCCTTTTTACGTTATCCTCAACCTGCTTCCTGCTACCATATGGTAAAACATGCTGTGTATCAATTCCACCACCCCAGAAAGTAAGATCCTTTCCGAATTCCTTTTTCAGTTTCGCGAGGTCCATTCCACAGGCGCTTACCTGCACTGGATTCAGAATATCGACTCCGCTTTCTATCAGGTCAGGGATTAGCTCACTGACCGCTCCACATGAATGTAAAAAAATATATACTTTACCGTGAGTTTTTTCCCTTATTTTTTCAAATAATTTCTTATGGCACGGTTTTATAAATTTTCTGTATATGTCCTTTGAGATCAGCAGTCCGTTTTGTGTGGCAAAATCATCTGCTTCGGAGATAACCAGAGAGTTACCCTTATCAAATTCAAGCGCTTTTTCCCAGTATGCAATTTTATAATCGGTTATCAAGTCAAGCAGATAACCGGCGAATCCCTGGTTTAATACCAGATCACACAGAAAGTTTTCAAAGCCTCTGAGAAACAAGGCCATTTCAAATATGCCTCCACAATTTCTTCCCAGGACGCATGCCCTTTCACGCAGTTTGGTAATATGCTCTGACTGAATGGTCATATTCCGATATAGTCTGATATCTTCCGTGTCGGGAAATCTGTACTTTTTCAAGTCGTTTACAGTATCTGTATCGTATAAGGGGTGCTCACACATATCATAGTATAGACCTCTTATTTTAGGCATTCTCCATTTTATTCCGAACTCATCTGTTATATACAAGCAGGCGTCGTCATCGGAACATATTACGCTACCTGGCAAGGGAGCGGGCTCAGATTCTTCTGTATCTATTCCCAGGGTTTGCCTGGCTTTTTCAGAAACTTTCGCCAGCTGTGTGATAACACTTGCAAACTGCACATCTTCATTTTCGATATGCAGTAAATCCAATACACCGCAATATGTCTTATAGTTTATTCCTGTCACACCTGTACTGCCGATGTCAAATGGCAGACAATCCGGTTCCCTGTGTTCCAGGGCGGCTTTGACCCGTTCATAGGAATTCATGCCAAAACCCCTTTCTATATTGGATTTGAAATAATATCAATGATTTCCGATGTCACCGGCAAAAAAATGTCATAAGGCTTCAGCTTCTTCCATTGCAATTTTGCACCAGCGTATTACATTTTGTGCATTATTGCAGATTGTATTATTATCCTTCATGATTACCTCTACCCGACAGTTTCGTGTTACTTTTAAAGCATTCCTCATCTTTTCCCTTATATTTTCCTCATCCAGGTTTGATACTGCCAGGTCTGCCGGATGCGGCTTCATTGAATAGATATAGCTGTTACCCAGCTTCTCTGCCATATCGTCTGGATTTGCCCATGGAGAAACTGATACTCTTCTCAGATTCGGGATTTTTCTGATGACTTGCCAGCGGTTTGTAAGGGATTCACAGCATCCATAGCAGATTAAGCCGAATTTTTCTGCAATAGGAAGCTGATAGGGAAAGACGAATTCTTCAAACATCCGGACGGAAATCTGAGAAGTTTCCTGGCTGTCCAAATGCCCCCACATGTCGCAGGTCCTCACCCTGCTGCAGTCAAAATCCTTTTGAGGAAGATCATTTGTATAACCGAATCCGCCTGAACCGACAGGCGTACTGTCATTGTTTGCGAACAATAACCGGTTGTTTTCCAGAAACTCCAGGCGAGTAAGCTGTTCATCGCGTAAAAAGCTCATCAGGCCATGCAGTTCATCCGGAAAATCATACATGTCAAACATGATTTGCTCGAGTCCGCGCAGCCTTATCAAGTCACATGTCAGTCCGAGGTTCCACCACCATATCATCCTTGAGCGGATTTCCAGCAAGTCTCCCAATACTTCTCCGGCCAGATTGAACAGTTTGCCGGTCCGGTCAAAATCTATGGCTATACTTCTGAAATGCAGCTTCACCGCATTGGCATATTCGCTGAGAGGCGCTTCCCACCGGTAGGACCCTCCGTCTTTACCGCCCGTATATGTTTCATGCATTCCCCAGTCACTTTCGGTAAAAAGATACGGTATGTAAAAATGAGGTTCAATAACCTTGTCATCCCCCATGTATTCACCCCAAAAAACTTCTCTGCGCAATAAATATTCCCAGTACCGGGCAAGTTTACCTTTGCATTTCAGCTGTTTTTCCGTAATTATTTCTTTCCATCCGTTTTGAGGATGGCATAAAATAACAGGCCGGGTTGCTTTCAGGGAGTTGTGCTCATACCAGAGATCCCGTTTTACATCTTCACCGGGACGCGCCGCCAGAAAAGCAACTTTACAGGCGAGATTTCTCAATTCTTCACTGTCACTCCTGCTGATATAAAAAGTATTTATTTTATTATATTGTTCCTGCTCATGGTATTCTTCAGGCCCCGCCATTTTAGTTTATTCCTTTCGTATTGCCCTTTGTCTTAGCATATTCACACAATTCTTTAACAGACATTACCAATGCTTTATATGCATCCTCTTTTATACTTTCTTCATATTTGCCGCTTAAAAAGGAAAATCCTGAAGCACCCATTTCACAAGCTTCGTCAATGCCGTCTTTCAGGCTTGCAACCGCCTTCATTCTGCTTTTCTCATCCAGATCATTAATATTCAGCCTTTCAGTAAGCAACCTGGGCTGGGCGCCGTAAGCTACTGTCATATGCGAATCTGACAGAATTTTTCTGACCTTTTCCCTTATTGTAACATCTTTTATCCAGGTAATTTCTATAGCATTAAAAAAATCATCTATTGCTATTTTTCTTACGGTTTCATAGACAGGACCATCTCCATTGATAGTTTCCGGATATGCCATAAAATGCACAAGGCCTACCTGCATATACTTGCATAATGGCTCATTCATTGGACGTCCCTCCGTTTCTGTTGTTTTTTATTTCTCCTATCATACCTGAAGCATACTGCTCCATGTTTCAAAAACCTTATACACATTTTCAGGTCTTGCTCCCGGTCCGAATTCACATTGCGCTATGCATCCTCCATTCATCCATAAATTTTCTTTAATCGCTCGGATAGCATCTTCAATTTCTTCTTCAGTCCCGTCAACTAGCAGATGCTGCCTGTCTATTTCCCCCCAGAAAGTAATCTGCCCCCTGAATTCTCTGATTTTTTCGAATTCCATGCAGGCAATCTGACAATTGATTGCATCCAGACCCAAGTCAACAAGTTGAGGCAAGATTTCCAGAATATAACCATCGGAATGCATGAAAAACTTCTTTCCATGTTTATGGGCAATATTTATATAGTCCTTATACATCGGTTTAAATATTTCGTCCCATAAAGCAGGGCTGATCAATAAACTCTGTTGTGTACCCCAGTCATCCATTGCCCATAGTGCGTCAACTTCCGTGTCCGCCCAGATTTCCATCATTCTGCAATAATAATCATGAATTTTTTCCATAACTCCATACATTAACTTCGGCTTCTGTAGCAAATCTATGAAAAATTCCTCCATTCCCCTCAAAAACCTCAGTCTCTCAAATGGTCTCGCCCAATCACCGGCAAGGACAAACTTATCGGTATTTCCGCAAAATTCATTCACTTTGGCCGTATCAATATTGAGAAGCTCTTCGGGTAGTTGTATCAGGTCACTGTCCCCCCAATTTTCTTCTTTAACAAGCGGTTCCCTTATCTGTCCGACTATTCCAAGCTGCCTGTTTGTGAATTTGCACCCCCAGACGTCTGTATAGTCACCTATGTCATATATGTCCGCATAGTTGTTTTCAGGCCTTTTTTGAAATCCTTCACTTGTAATCATATTTTCAATTTCCACTACGGTGATGTCATCGGGAAAGTCTTGCCTTATCTTCCTTACAGCATCGGGATAGCGGTTCTTGGCCCACGGCACTACCCACATTTGTCTTGGAATTCTTGCAGGCATTTCATAATTCAGTGTTTTATAAACCAGTTCCCTGGAAGTGATCATTTTATTTCCCCCTTGTATATGGCAATATCAATCATAAATTTGGTACTATTACTATTTTCACGGCTGCCCCTTTTCTCAACAGTTCTATCCCTTCATGTATTTTTTCGAGCGGCAGGATGTGTGTAACCATCGGCCTTACATCAATGATGCTCTTTTCCAGAATCATTACCGATACGGGAAACGTCGCGCTGTCTATGAAAGAACCTAATATCTCCAGTTCATTAAAAGTAATCAGGGACTGGATTACTTTAGGTTCGGCTTTTGTATTGGTGCCGAATAACAGGACCTTTCCCCTTCTACGTACAACCTTGCATGCTTCCCACATTTGTGAACCTACAACATCTACAGCCAGGTCTGCACCTGTTTCCAGTTTGCTCTTAACAAACTTCTCCAGGTCCTGCGCCATGGGGTTGACTACAAAATCGGCTCCCAGCCTTTTTGCCATCTCCTGTCGAATAGGGATGGGTTCGCTTACTATCACAGGTGATACTCCGGCCGATTTTAATATCAGCAGATAAATCAGCCCGATAGGTCCGCCTCCAACAATAACCGCATTCTGTCCCGGCTGGGGTTTTAACTTTTGTATTCCGTTCAATGCGCAAGCCAGTGGCTCTGCACAAGCTGCGGCTTCGGTGGGTACACTCTCGGAAATTTTATAGCACACCCTTTCAGCGACTTTCACAACCTCTGCAAACCCTCCATCAGATTCCAAGCCCAAAGGGACGATGTTTTCACAGTGGTTCGACATATTCATCAGGCAGTACCTGCATTTACCGCAATAATAATTCGGTTTTACGATCACCCTGTCTCCCGGTTTCACTTTTGTCACGCTTCGACCCGTCTCTTTTACGAACCCGACCACTTCATGTCCGAGAATGGTACCGGGTTTTGCATAAACCGCCGGAGGGAGGGCCAAAATGTGCACATCGGTCCCACAAATGCTGCATGCTTCAACTTTCAAAATAACGTCATCGTCTTTTTGAATTACGGGTATATTGACCTCTTTTAAGGTAAGTCTTCCATTCCCTTCAAATACTGCAGCCCTCATTTTTTCCTTCACAAGAATCCCCCTCCATCCAATAATTTTAAAGCATTTCTTTTTCCATTTATTAACGCACCTTTGCCCGATCGGCATTAATATAAACTTTCATTGCATTTCCTCCCATTACCATTTCTTGCTTTTCAGTCTCCAAAAACTGCAGATGAAGCTTTGCAATTTTAAGTAATTGCGAATAAGTAAAATGCAGCATAAGCGTTGGTATGTCGGTACCCCACATGACCTTTTCGGGTCCTATGCGATCAATAACACGTTCCAGAACCTTCCCGGCGTTAGGGTGTGGGTATTCTTCCCTGAGAAAATAATAAGGGAGACATGCGGTATCAAACCATATGTTGGGCAAAAGCCCAAGGTCAATCTGTTCCTGCCATAAACCATATGATTCGGCGCTTTTTTCCATATCGGGATATGGTTGACCCAGATGGGCAATGACTATTTTTAATTCTTCATGTTTTAAAGCAATGTTTCGTATTACCTTACTTTGATAGGAACAATCCCGCGGGGAGCCAAGATCGAGTGTCAAAACCAATCTGCTTTTTTCTAGTCCTTTCCAGATCCATTCGATTTCTTTCATATCCAGAGACACACCTTTGTGAATGCCGAATAATCCGGCTGCTTCGGTACATTCCAATTTCACTCCGCAAAATACACCCGTATCCTGAATCATTGCAAAGGTTTCTCTGGCATCCGGACTCCAGGGGTCCAGATATGCCAGGCCCATAAGACGGCCAGGATATGATTTCAAGGCATCCGCTATATAGATGTTGGATTCTCCGTATAGTGGGCCTTGAAGCAGTACGGCCTTATCTATACCGGACCAGTCCATAAAAGCTATCAGCATTTGAGCAGTATACTCGGTTTTTTCACTAAGAGGCGGAATAAACTGTACCTCTCTATTTCCGATAACTGCACGGCCATAGCCGATTCCACGGGTAGATCCTTCCGCAACTCTACCCGATATTTCTGTAAAAATATGTGCATGGGCATCAATCACCATACTATAGCGCTTCCTTTTTATATAATTATATCTACTTTTTTAGCTGCCTCTTTGATTGAAAGCCATGTTTCATCAGCTACCGGTATCCCTTCCTTTATACGCTTTTCCTTTGTCTTGAAGTCCAACTCGCCGGGCAGATAAATTTCATCATGTCCCGGGGCTAACGCAGCTGCTTTTATAAACGAGTTCAATTCGTCCATTAACTTCTTTGTTAGTTCCAAACCACAAAAAGCTTCAAGGTTAACCGCTATGATGCATAATCCATTTACATAGCTTCCGTCCTCATCGATAGAAACCCCAGCCAATATTCTTCCGAATATTTCTACCATCAAGGCAAGTCCAAAACCCTTATAGCCCAATTTCAAGCCGAAAGGAAGGATCGTACCTTTCGGAGGACCGTAAAAATCTTTTGGGTTGGTTGTCGGTTTGCCGGCAGCATCCTGTATGCATCCTTCAGGAACTGGGTTGCCCTGCTGCATAAGAATGCGCACTTTCCCTTCTGCGATCATTGAAGTGGACATATCTAAAACCATTGGGTTCCCATTCATTGGAACACCATAACTCATAGGATTCGGTGACAGCCTTCCTTCTATCCCGCCCCAAGGCGCTACCTGCGTATGGCCTCCACCACTGGCTACAGCAAAGCACAATAGATTCTTTTCAGCTAATTTCTGGGTAAAAGAGCCAAGTCTTCCGATATGATTGCATTTTCTGCTGACAACACAGACAATGTTAGAGAGCTTTGCTTTTTCATATGCAATCTCAGTTAACCTGGTTGCACTTACCTGGCCGAAATTGAGTCCGCAATCAACGATCGCCGTAGACGGCGACTCTTTGATTATTTGTATGGGTGACCCGGGTTTTATCTTGTTTTCAAGAACTTCTTCAACATATTGCGCGTATCTCATAACTCCATGGGAATCGAGTCCCATAAGGCTCGCCTCAACAAGTTCGGATGCGACTAACGCAGCTTCTTCATCTGATGCGCCGCAGGCGGTAAATATGTCGATACCTGTCTTTTTTAAATATTTCTGATTCAGTACTC
Source organism: Ruminiclostridium sp. (assembly GCA_012027035.1). Lineage (GTDB taxonomy): Bacteria > Bacillota > Clostridia > Acetivibrionales > DTU013 > MnB-11. The sequence goes on from VEPD01000240.1 coordinate 20,520, forward strand.
TCATTTCAACCTCCATGTCCCCAATGTGCCGAGTGAATCGTCACATCGGGCACATAAAAAGCAATGAATTGCTTTTTTATGGGGTTAAATTTATTTTATCTCACAATCGATTCTTTACAATTGAAACTATCCTATCCAGCGAATTCTGCATGTACTGATAGTCACAGCCTATTTGAAGCAATTGGACGCCATGGGCTGCCATTCTGCAGGCGTATTCGGGATCAGCTCCCATACCGCTTCCTACAAACAGGCCGGACTTTCTGGCCTTGGAAATAATTGTACTTATGGCATCAACAACTTTCGGGTGTAGCAGATCAAATACTATGCCCAGGGACAAAGCAAGGTCATACGGACCGATAAATATTCCATCCAGACCGGGGACCGAAAAAATTTCGTCTATATTCTTAAGCGCTTCTGCAGTTTCAATCATTACAGCGACAAACAAGTTTTTATTTGCCCATTGCACATATTCCTTTGCATCCGCCCTAAAATAATTTGTAGGAATTCTCGGACCCAAACCCCGCTTGCCGACAGGTGGATACCTGCAGTCACCAACGACTTCACGTACTTCATCTGCAGTACGGATCTGGGGGACGACAATACCTTCGGCACCTGCGTCAAGTACAGGCTTGATTATATGGGCTCCTCCACCTGGGACACGGACCAGCATGGGCACATTTTTCCCTCTTGCTGCAAGAAGATGTCCTTCCAGCGCTTCGGGACTCATTGCACAATGCTCAAGGTCTACCCATAGAAAATCTACCGAGTCTGCCAGAACATCTGTAACAACCTGATCTGTAAGAGTTATGGAAGCTCCAGCGCATATCTGCCCGGAAATTAATTTTTCATATAATTTCTCTATTGCCCTCATAATGCAACCCTCCGATATTAGTTGCGGTGGTCCGGTTTGTCAATATGTCAGATCAATGTTAAAGGATATTTGTTACCGTAATCCAGTTCCGCGCCGCCGCTGATAATTATTTCAATACCCGTCAGGTAGGAAGCTGCATCACTTGCCAGAAAAAGACACAATTGGGCTACTTCATAAATTGTCCCGACACGTCCCAATATTATCTGGCTCTCACACCATTTTTCCAATTTTTCGGAGTCTTTTGAATTTTTCAGAAATTCCGTGAAGCTGTTGCTTTTAATAATACCCGGCGCCACACAATTCACTCTTACCCCATTCCGGCCTTCTTCAATAGCCAGAGCTTTTGTGAATGAAAGAATGGCTCCCTTTGTGGCGCAATACATGGACGCCCCCTGTTGGCCAAAACTGCCTACAAGGCTTCCCATGTTTATAATATTGCCCTTTACTTTTCTTATATGGGGAAGTGCCGCTTTGGATGCCGTAAAGCAGCTGAGCAGATTCGTCTGCAAAATGTCATTGAATTCATCAGTAGTAAAATCGTCAACAGGTCTGTGGTCAAAATGATATCCGGCATTATTTATAAGGCAGTCCAGATGCCCATATAAGTCAATAGTCCTGTCAACAACCTTTATAATATCATCGGTTTTCGATACATTACAATATACGAAACTACACCTGCCCGGGCCCCTGAAAGTCAGTTCATCAGCCAGTTTTTCACCTTCCCGGCTGCTGCGGGCACAAATCACTACTTTAGAGCCTGCATCGGCAAAGACTTCCGCACAACCCGCACCTATTCCCTTGGACCCGCCTGTAATCAAGACCACCTTATCCTTGTATTCAAGACCGCATCTGTTAATCATAGCCAGACATCACACCTTTCCTGCCAATAATTGTTACCCTTTCAATGCTCCTGCTATCATACCCTTGGTCAGTTTATCCTGAAAAATGAAATATGTGATAAGCACAGGGACGGTTGTTATAAAAAGAGCCGCCATCAATTGAGTATATTGAGTGGCCATCTGCCCGATGAAATTTGTCAGACCCAATTGAATGGTCTTGAAGCTGTTATCACGTATCAAGACCAGGGCTATGGCAAAATCATTCCATATGTTTATAAATACCAGGATCGTTACCGACACTATCGCTGGTTTGCACATGGGTAAAAGTATTCCTGCAAGCGTTTGTAAATTGTTTGCACCATCTATTACAGCGGATTCCTCTATTTCAGCCGGAATGGCCTTTATAAAGCTTTCGAAAAGATAAATTGCATAGGGCAGTCCTATTGCTGTATATGGGAGAAAAAGGGTATACCACTTATTAATCAAATTCAGCTTGGAAAAAAGCAGGAAAAGCGGTACAAGAATTGCATGCATTGGTATCAGCATTCCCATGATGAAATAGGTGTATAATAAACCTCTGATGCGAAATTTCTGCCTTGCGAATATATAAGATGCAAAAAAAGATAAAGTTAATACTAGAATTATTGATACAGATGTTATATATACGCTGTTGACAAAAAACCTTCCTATTTTTGCAACTCTCCATGCATTTGTATAGTTCTCAAAATGAAGTGCATTTGGCAGAGCGATCATATTTGATAAAAATTCGCTATTTGTTTTGAAAGATGAAAATACCATAAAGATTAACGGATAAATATCTATTACAATGAAAAACAATACAACGGAATACGCAAGCAACCTTGTAAACTTGTGAAAAATGACCTTGGTATTAATGAATATGATTTTATTATTACTGCTCATACATTATATTCCTTCCCAGTCAGCAATATCTTTACAATATATATTATCCCAAGGCTGATAATCAGTATGGTTACAGAACCGGCACTGCCGTATCCGAATCTGAAGTTTGTAAACGTATTGTTGTAGACATATAATGATAAAACTTCGGAAGCTCTTCCGGGTCCGCCGCCGGTCATGATGAATATATGGTCGAAAACCTTCATGGTCCCGGATATGCAGAGTATTAACGATACTTTTATGGTATCGCGCAACAAAGGTATGATTATATATTTTGTCTTTTTAAACCCTGTTGCTCCGTCAATTTCAGCAACCTCAAGTACTGATTCGGGTAGAGCTTGAAATGCTGCCAGGAATACAATTACATAAAAGCCTATCCATTGCCATATATGGGGAATAAGCAGCGAGTATATTACAATTTTGGGATTCCCCAGCCAATCCTGGAGCATGAAATCTATTCCCAGGCTGTTGAAAATCATATATAATAATCCGAACCTGGAATTGTAAACCTGAATCCATATAAATCCCACGACTAAAGGCGCCATAAGACATGGAATGAACAAAGCACCTTGAAACAGCTTCTTTAATTTGAAATCCCTGCTGATCAAAAAGAGGCTGAATATGAAACCAATTCCTATCTGGCCTATACAACTGCCGATAACGAATATGACGTTATTTTTGAATGCATTCCAGAAATCAGGGTTGAAAAGCAGTTCCCCGTAGTTCTGAAACCAGATGAATCCGCTGGTCCTGCCGCCTGTCCATTCAAAAAAACTATATATGACTGCCAGAGCGATGGGAATTACTGAAAAAAATGAATAAATCACAACAGCAGGCAGCATATATATCAGAATTAATTTCAGATTTTTTTTCCCTGTCGTCATCATGTGGAACTTTTCCTTTCCATTCAGACAGACAGCTTACATCATAAGATATGACTGTGCTCTGACATAAGCCGTCTGTCAACATAGCCTGTACCCCATACAGAGACATGAAACCGATTATTATTTGGCCAGGACTCTTTCTTTTACAGCCTGGACCTTTTTAGCTGCCTCATCAGGAGTTATACTTTTTGCCATGACTGCCTGAGTAGCCTTTTCCAGTTCCTGTTCGACTTCAGGCTGCAGGACCTGGTCGAAAACCGGAGTTACACCGCTTATGGTATCCGGCAGCTTTATAATCTTGCTGATTATCGGACTTACAGCTTTATCATCAAACTGAATATTTTTCAGGACAGGGTTCATGGAAGCTGTTTCAACAAGGTTCTTAGCCCAGAATCTATCAGTCATTGCTTTTAAAAGATTAATTGCCGCTTCTTTAGCATCACCGGTAAGCTTGGCATTTATATTCCATCCCCATCCTGAGCCGCCGTCCAAAGTATTCGGATCACCTTTTCCGTCAGGAAGCGAAGGTAGAAGGCCAACTTCAGTTACTGCCTGCAATTCCTTGGATGAGTTGTCAATGATCGGCCCTGCAAGCCAATTTCCTATACTAGTCATAGCTGCTTTTTCATAACCATAAAGTGTAGGCATTTCGGAAAAGTTCAGACTGTTGAAATCCTTATTGAATCCTCCAATGTCAGCCAGCTGCAGACAATAGTCAAGTACTTTGGCATAGTATCCGTCGGTCCATTTTGCGTCACCCCATACAAGATTCTTAACATATTCCGTACCGGCTATCCTGTCCATGAATGTACTTATAAATGATGTCGGTATTATGACAGGATTGGAATTACCCACTGCAAACGGGATTATGTTGTTGGTATTAAACACTTTGACGACATTAAGCAATTCATCCCATGTCTTTGGATATGTGAGATTGTATTTATCGAACAATGCTTTATTATAGTACACAATTGCATTATAATCGGCATTGAAAGGGATAGAATATATTTTATCATTATATTTGTGAATATTTAGAAAGCTTTCGATAAATGCCGACTTATACTCGGGGTCTGCATTTAGAAAATCATCACATGGATTTATAGCATTGGTTTTTACAAAGTCTTCAGTCCAATTTGTCCTCATTGTAAATACGTCAGGCAATTCATTTGATGCAAGGAGTGTCTTCATTTTTGTCTCGTGCTGGGCAACTGCATTGGCTTCTTCTTTAACAGTCACACCCGGATACTTTTCGTTAAATGCTTTCAGACTCGCTTGCTCCGCTTTGAATCTTCCATCACCCTCAACAAAAAAATGCATTAAAGATATTTCAGCTTTCAGGTCTTTTCCGGTTTTTGCCTGCCCATCAGTTGCCTGAGCCGCCTGAGTTGTGCCGGTTTCCTGCACTGTCTTTGCATTTGTATCAGGAGTCTGGGCCCCGGTTGGACCGCCGCATGCAGTTAAAGCAAGTAACACCACCGGGACAAGGATTGCAGCAATCAGGGTACTTAATAACCTTTTCATACAATTACCTCCTTTTATATTTGGGACATTGATTTTAGTATAAATTCACCGAGGTCTGATTTCAGTAATTATATTTACATTATTATATACTTTATTTACTTTTAGCTGATGATTGCTTAATTCAGGTAGAATTTGAGCTGTTATATTCTATTATTACTGAAAAACTTATACTTCTTTTACCAAAGGAGGGCTTCCGGGATGATTTGCATCAATTGTTTTATCTGAATTTTCGTTTGTAGTCCCGTGGTGATTCACCTGTAATATTTTTAAATACCTTGCTGAAATATGTGTAATTATGGAATCCCACCATTTCGGAAACATCACTAACCTTTATATCGTTGTTTCTTATTATATCCTTCGATTTTTCAATCTTTACCGAATTGATAAAGTCTACCAGATTCTCACCCTTTTTTTCTTTAAATATCCTGCTCAGATAGCTGGAGTTAATACATATGTTGGAGGCAACGGTCTTAAGAGATATATTATCCGCGTAATGTTCATTTATAAATTTTATTGCTCTTCCTGCAAGATCATATTCATTGTTTGCAACTCTGCTTCCGGTATTGAGTTTTGATATATATTCTTTCAGATAAGAACTCAATTCAAAAACCGTTTCCTTTTTCATGATATCTTCATAAGCATAGGCCCCAAGAGCGATATCAAACTTTTCATTCAAAGCGACAATAATATTAAAATAAATCTTTCTAAGTATTTCTTCATTAAACGATCTCCATCCTTTTATAACTGTCAAAGGATCAATTTGTTCAAAGTGTATTTGTTGGTCCGCTTTTTTTATCATGTTTTTTGAATATGTTAAAAAATCTTTATAGCTGTCATCCTGCTCTGAATTTTCGGATTTGCATGAATCGAATGAAATGACTCTTCCGCCGCCTAGTTTGAACCTTTGTAAAGCAGCATACATAGCTTCGTTGAATACGTTTCCTATATTTTCGATATTGCTTGACAGGCTGCTGACTCCCAGTGTTGTAGAAACATTAAGGTATTTTTTTAATGAGGCTGCAAGATTCGATGTAAATTCTCCAATTTCATCAATTGCTTGCTGTAAGCTCAAATGTTGTCTTGGCGAATATACTATTATGAAATCATTAGCCTTATCGACTATAACTTCACTATCATCCGGCAATAATTCGTTGAGAAGATTTTTTATTGGCAGCATAAAAGATTCAATATTTTTTTCACAATATTTGGTTTTTATTTTATCAAAGTCGTCAATCAATCCATAGACTAAAAGATAAAACCCGGTATTGATTTTTATATTCAAGGATTTAAACTTTTTATCCATATCATTGTTCGAAATTGGACCTCCAAGTAATATTTTTAGTAAATAATCCTTCTTTATAACCGAAAGATTATTTTGAAGTTCATCGTGTATTTCCTTGCCATCCATTGACCTTGCCGTCCTTTTTTCCAATTCCCTTTTTAAATTGTCCAGTATATCCAGTATATTTGAGGGATTCATTTCATTTTTAATAAAGTAGTCGAATGCGCCACATTTAAGAGCTTCTTTTACAAGATATACTTCACTGTAACAACTAAGGACAACTGTCAGTGGAGGTGATTGTTTCAAGGATAGGCTTTTTATCAAATTGATACCATCCATTACAGGCATTTTTATATCTGTAAAAACAATGTCAGGATTCAGACTATCAATCAATTCAATAGCCAGCTTGCCGTTTGAAGTGTCACCGATAATCTCGAAACCATGTTTTCCCCAGTCTACCATTGACTTTAAGCCAATCCTTATTATAGGTTCATCATCTACTATCAATACTTTGAGCATGCACATTCACCTCATGATTAATAATATTGCTGATTACCGTCTATAACGTAATAAAATATCTTATCATTCAATAATAGGGAAAAGAAGCTCTACCCTCATACCCATATCAGGTTTACTCTCAATAGAAATGCCATATTGGGGTCCGAATCTCAATTTAAGCCTTTCATTTATATTTCTCAGTCCTACACCTATAAAACCATACTTATCCAGTGAATCGGACGTAATCCTGCTCTTCATTATATCAATACCAACCCCGTCATCTTGTACGACTATCATTATATCTTGATCAACCCTGAAAGCAGAAATAATGATCAATCCTTTTTCGTCTTTTGGTGCAATACCATGAAATATTGCATTTTCAACAATTGGCTGTAATATGAATTTCATCATTTTATAATCCTCAAATTCCTTCGGTATTGAGAATTTGACCTGGAACTTGTCAAGATATCGCACTTTCTGGATTTTTATATAATTATTGAGCTGCTTGATTTCTTCATGTATACATACCATATCTTTATTGTAATCAATATTATAATATAATAATGAAGACAGTGAACTTATGATATCTTCCATCGCGTCGGCTTGCTGCATTATTGCCATCCATTTCAGATTATTCAGGGAATTATATAGAAAATGGGGATTGATTTGTGCTTGTAATACTTTAATCTGCATTTCCTTTTGATTGATTTCCACTTCGTAGACTTCATAGATCAATGTATTGATTCTTTCCACCATTTTATTAAAACTGTTTGCAAGTTGACCTATTTCATCATTCTTTGCATAATTGAATCTGATTTTAAAATTATCCTTTTCAACATTTCCCATTAATGAATTCAGCTTGTTGAGCGGTTTCAACACTTCATAAGAAAACAAGTAAGTTATGATAAAGCTTATTAATACTACTACAATTGCTACCAGAAAAATCATTTTCCCGACAACGGAACTTTCAATTGCTATTTTACTGGTTGGAATAAGGTTGATGATTTTCCAACCAGTCATTTTTATGGTGGATATGGTTATAAGTGTCTGCTGCCCATTGATTTTTTCCAGGAAATATCCGTCGTTTCTTCCATTTGCAACTTCCGTAATAGAACTGTCAAGTGTCTTGCCCAGAAGCTTTTTATTCACTGAAGACAGGACTTTCCAGTTGTTGTCGACCATAAAGAAGTTGTTAGAATGACCAATTAGTTTACTGGTATACAAATTGTAAATGAATTTTTCGTCAATGTCGATACACATATATCCTATGGTTCTATCAGGTCTGTTTATATCGTTTATCAATCTCTCCAAATAGATTACATTTGTTACAAATCCGGCAGACGATATTTTTTTCACCGGCCCCGACCATTTATACGGTTCCTTTGACAGTTTTAGGCTTTTGATGGTATCATCATCAACTTCCCGTCTGTTTAATGAATTTGTCATAATATAACTTCCGTTGAAACCTGATATGAATATGGATTTTATATAACTTTTGGCATTCATCATGTAGATGAGCATATTATTTACTTCATATGTGTTTTCTACCTTCTCATAACTTTGAACATTCTGTTGAGGGTCGGTCAGAAATCTGTTGGTATAAACATTAGCTATAAAAAATCTGGACAAACCTCGTATATCTTCCATAATGAAGTCGATACTATCCCTTATATTGTTCATAGTAGAATAATCATAAGATCCAACCTTTTCCTTTATTATATCGGTTGATATTTTATAGAAGAAGATACATATGATTATAAGAGGCACCAGTGAAAGTATATAGCAGTATAAATTCAGCTTGTTTCTTAAATTAAGATTGAAAAGTCTTTTCCACATATCGTTCTCCATAGGGATATGCCCTAAAATTGTAATCAATTGTGTCCAGCAAGCGGACTATGTTTTTTTAGTATAACTCATATGTGTTTTATTGACTAATTCCATTGTATTCGTTTTTATTAATTAGGTCAATGTAAAATACTCTTAATGTTAGCATGGTAGAAAGATCAGAAG